>JAMORK010000047.1 GCA_027063645.1 Sulfurimonas sp. | reverse complement strand
ATTTCCATCCTTCATTTCGGGGATTGTATGGTTTTTTCTTAAAAAAGAGTACATAGACAATAAGTAAAAAGAGCACTAATGCAATACCACCACCAATCAATTGTGAGTAAGCACCAATATTTAAAATTTTGTGGAGTATATTTTGATGCTCTTTATTGTCTATATCTATCTCAGCCATCTCAGCTATATGTGTCATAGCACTTACTGCTAAATTTCCCTCTGGGATACTCTGATGACAAGAAAGACAAACGCCACGACGATCTAACTTAGATCTTTGTTCTTTGTCAAGCGGTTGAGAGAGTTTAAAGTGATGTCCAACCGTCATAAGCTGTGTTCCATTTTCATCAATAAATTGTGAATAATCATGTTTAAGGTTTGGTATCGCTGGCATCTGCTCATCTGTTTGATTTGGAAGTATCTTTCTATCGGCACTCATAAGATCTATAATCGTAGTCTTAGATGGATCGGCATTGAGCTTTCCACCACCTACACCAAGACCTAATGCCTTGTCTGATGTATGGCAAGATTCACATGAACGTGCCTCTTTTTGAATAGTATGTGGTTGTACCGGAGCCATATCGATGGCGTTTTGCCCCTCTTCACCAGCACCCTCTACATTTGGAATTTTAAATATATGGTTTTGCAGAAGTGCTTTACCATCTTTACCTATCACAGTAATGGTAGTCTGACAACCTGGTATAACTGGAGTGATACGCCCCTCACCATTTTGAGCAAGAGCCGGATTTTCCCATCGTAGATAACTTCGTGTTTCAGTCACTTTTCCAGGAACAAGATACTTTTTCAAATCTCTCATCCCGCCTGTAGTTCCATGTATATCTTGGTCATGTGAGGCTTTAAGGTAATCGGGATTACTTTTGCCACCACTATAATCAATTTTTACATGACAACCATAACATTGCGGTGCCCAAGTAGCATGACAGGTATAACACTCCATATCTTCTGTATGAGCAGTTACTACATCCATCGCTATAAGTGCTTTTTTCGAGAGGGCTTCTTGCTCTTTTAAAAGTTTAAGAGGTTTGAGTTCTATATCTTTGCCTGAAGCGAGGTGCATAATAATTTTATTGCCCTTTTTGACCGCTTTGGGTAAAGGGTTTCCACGAGCAGTGAGGATGAAACCATCTTCCATCTCTGGAACATAACCCTGTTTGAGATACTCTGGAATCGTTTTTGCAATACCACGAGCCTCACCTGTAGCAGCTGTAGTGTTAAACTCATCGGAGTAACCAATAGGCAACTCCCAAGGGTAACTTTTTGTTGTTCCATGACAATCTTGACACTCTATCTCTACAGCACCAAGGTTAGCACCACTCAAAAACCCATCACCATGCAAGTCATTAGAGGTATGACAATCTTGACACAGCATCCCTTTTTGGTAGTGAACATCCTCTTTCATATGAAGGTAGCGTTTGGTATGAAGTTTAGGTTGTCCATTACCTTCAGCATCAAATGTTGACTGATACTCAGTTTCCATCAGTCCTTGATAACTCACACCTATACGTTTTCCACGGTTATGACAAGTTGAGCAGGTCTCAACAGGAACACCCGAGTAATTCACATCATGAATCTTCACTTTTACCTTACGTGAAGATTGAATCTGATGAGAGAGCATATGCCCTGGCTTTTTCTTTGTAGTTGCCTTGTCATTGCCCTCATAAAAACCCTCGTTTGAATAAGGTACATGACATGAAGAGCATCCTATACCTCTAAAATCACCACGTTTATAGCGTCCTTTACTTCCAGTGTGACAACGAAGACACTCTTGACGAAGATAAGTATAAACAGCTAGTGATGGATCTTTATGTATCTCTTCAACGCTTGGAGCATCTGGGAGTTGTTTCATCTCTTTTGGAAAGGCTTGAGGCTCCATAGAACTAAGTTTTTGCATATACTTTCTGTAAGTATCTGTCCCTAAACGTGAGGCATTGTTCTCAGGATTTTTTGTTTTGTAGTTTCCATTGACATGGGTGTAGCCCTCTTTTGCACCAAAGCTCCACATCGCTCCTTGAATCTTTCCCTGTTCGGTCATCATCAAAGAGTTCATCTGTGCACCCACTTGATTTGGGTGACACATACCACAGGTGTTTTGGTTTATCCAAGAGCTTCCCGGTGCTGGGTAGTACTCTTTGGGTCCCTTGTGGGTTTTAAAATATTTTACAGTTCCTCTATGCGCATACTTTTTACTTTTACTCTTTGGATTTCCACCATGACACACAATACAGTCATTTTTTGGATGTCCAGCTTTCTCAGCAACTTTTAAAATCGCCTTCATCATTCCAGATTCTCTATCGCGGATATCTTCAATCCCCTTATGACAAACAATACACTGGTTTGAAGCAAAAAGAGTGATGCTAAAAAGTAGGCTTAGAACAACTGCTTTTATCATTACTTATCTTTGCTAATCGCGTCTAAAACACCATTAATAAATTTTGGAGACTGTTCTGTTCCAAAAGCTTTTGTAATCTCTACTGCTTCATTGATAACCACAGCAGAATCTAACTCACCAAAAAGGATCTCATAAGCAGCTAAACGTAGAGTTGCTCGCTCTATTGAACCTAAACGCTCAAAATCCCAATCTTTTAAATGCTCTATAATTGCTGTATCACAAGCTTCTATATTTGCCATAACACCTTCATACAAGTCAAGTGCAAAATCTTTTTGTTTATTGCGGATTTTTTTCTCTTCAAGTATCTCTGCTGTGTGCTCTGCTGTGTTTCCATTTCCTAAGTCATAAGCATAAAGAAGACTTACAACTGCCATACGTGCATGATGTCTAGTTGCCATTACAGTGCCTCATATAAATCGATCATCTCGATCACAGTTGTCATCGCTTCAAAGCCTTTGTTTCCAGCTTTTGTTCCTGCACGCTCAATAGCTTGCTCAATAGTGTCCGTTGTTAAAAGCCCAAAACTTACAGGTTTTTGGTACTTTAAACTCATAGATGCTATACCCTTCGTTGCTTCTGCACTTACATAATCAAAGTGAGGAGTTGCTCCACGGATTACTGCACCTAAAGCACATACTGCATCGTATTTTCCACTTGAAAGAAGTTGGTCTACTATCATTGGAAGCTCAAAAGCACCTGGCACTAAAACATGTGTTAAATCTACTGAATCTCCACCATGACGATCAAATGCATCTTTTGCACCCTCTACAAGTCTGTCCACTATAAAATGGTTCCAACGTGTACTTACGATTGCAATTTTCTTGCCATTTACTACTTTGAGTTTACCTTCAATTAAATTCATCTATTTTATCTCCTGTATAAGTTTTATTGTTTTTATTAATTTGTCTAAGTCTTCAAGTTTGAGCATATTTGGTCCATCACTTAAAGCGATACTTGGGTCAAAATGTGTCTCAAAGAAGAAACCATCTACACCAATAGCCGCCGCTGCTTTTGCAAGGTAAGGCACCATTGAGCTGTCTCCACCTGTTTTACCATCTTGTGCTGTTGGCATTTGAACAGAGTGTGTTGCATCAAAAATTACGGGTGCAAACTCTCTCATAATCACAAGGTTTCTCATATCGACCACCATGTTTCCATAGCCAAATGAGTTCCCACGCTCACAAAGGTAAACGCCATGCTTGGCTGCATTTTCGTATGTTGGCTCTGTACACCCTCGCGTTTGAAGTACTTTTAAAAGTGGGTATTTCATCGCATCTGCTGAGAGAAATTGCCCTTTTTTAATGTTTACTTCTCTATCTGTCTTCGCACAAGCCACAAGTAGGTCTGTTTGACGACAAAGAAATGCAGGAATTTGTAGCATATCTACAACCTCTGCAACCTGCTCTACCTGAGTAGATTCATGCACATCTGTTACAATTTTGTAACCAAAGTCATCTTTGACTTTTTGTAAAATACGCAGTCCTTCATCAATACCTAGTCCACGAAAAGACTCTAAAGATGTTCGGTTTGCCTTATCAAAACTTGATTTGAAGTAAAAATCAATCGTATCATCATTGTGATACTTCTCAAGCTCTTTTGCAATTTTAAAAATATTTTCTTCACTCTCTATGACACATGGTCCAGCTAGTAGTTTCATAATTTGTCCTTCTGGCACTAAATGCCAACACCCCAGTGGTTCAAGCCTAAATGGTGTGTAAAAAAAGTAAGAGATTATACCATAAGGGATTTAATCTCTACTTAGCACGAGCTACCAATAAGCCTGCAAAAACGATGAGAACTATCCCAAAACTTGTTGAAAGGCTAGGAAAAGCATCCCCTAAAAATAAACCAACTAAAATGGAAAAAAGGATGTTTGTGTAACTTACAGCCCCAACTATTCCCGCTTTTGTTTCCCCATATGCTTTGGTCATAAGCACTTGTGAGAGTGTTGCAAAAAGCCCCATTGCTATGACATACACCCATACAACTCCCTCAGGCATCACAAACTTTCCAAACATAAAATCTAATTCTGGCATATTTAAATAGGGTGAAACCATAAATAATATTATAGGCCCAATAGTTCCTGTAAGCATAAAAGAGAGCACTATTGCCTTAGTGTCATAATAGTTTTTTAGTTCTCGTATGGAAGTGTATGCAAGAGCTGCACCCACTCCTGAGAAGATTCCCAAAAGGTCATACTTAGAAAATCCAACACCACTTGGTTGGGTGATAAATACAATCCCTATAAAACCTATGAAAATCGCTATCCATCCTTTGACTCCAAGCTCCTCTTTGAGAAAGAAAAAAGCAAAAAGTGCTGTAAATATAGGACTTGTTTTTGAATAGGTCATTGCATCACCTAAAGAGATATGTGCTATGTTATAAAAAAAGGCAAGGAGTGCCACAAAGCCCATAAAACCACGAAAGAAAAGTAAAAGAGGCTTCCCACCCACTTGTTTGAGTGGCGTTTTATAGACAGCATAACCTATAAGAATCACACCTGCTATATTTCTAAAAAAAACTACCTCCAAAGAACTCATACTTTGTGAAGCGAGTTTAGCAAAAGCACCCATGATGGCGAAAGTAAAAGATGCTATAAGCATATACTTTACACCCTTATTTAGTTCAAAATATTGTTTCATAAATGCAATTATACCCATCTATTTACTCCTAGATTCTATAATATGATAAATAAATATTAGGATCAATATGTTAAACATCATTATTTTTGCCGCTTTAGCTTATGTTTTTTACTCTGTATATAAGAGTTATAACCGTTATGAGAGTTATTCACAGGAGGCTTTTAAAGATTTTTCAGTTTCGCATGATGCACTTAAACACAGTGAACTTGGTCTTTTTGTTGCCCTTGTTGCCAAACTTGCAAAAGCAGATGGAAAAGTTGATGCACTAGAAGCACAACTTGTAGGAATTATGTTTGATGATATTAGTGGCGTTTTCCCAGAGCCTGAGAAAACAAAACAGATACTCAAAGATATCTTCAATGAGGAAAAAGACAAAACTGACAATGTAGAACAGATTGTTAGTGAGCTTGCTCATTCCATCAAAAGAGACACCTCAAAGCAGCAACAATTTATGGGCTTTTTAATCCAACTTGCCTTTGTTGATGGTGAGTGTAGTAAAAATGAGGAGGAGCTCCTTCAAAGAATCGCAGAGATTTTAGAGTTTGATCCAAACACCTACCATGCTATCTTTGATAAGTTTGAGAAGATGATGCAAAATATGCAACCTCAAGCCAATATCTCTGATGCTTATAAACTTCTAGGTGTAAGTGAAAATGATGATATTAAAACCATCAAAAAAGCTTATAAAAAACTCATCCGTCAATACCACCCAGATATCATCGCTTCACAAGGGAAAAGTGAGGCTTATATGCAAGAAGCCACAGCAAAAACACAAGAGATCAATCAAGCTTATGAGATGATTATGGAAGCTAGAAAATAATCATGTTTAAATCTTTTTTGCTTTTAAGCTTACTCGTAATGCTAGTACAAGCAGATGAGGGAGAGCTCCTTTTCCAAGGAAATTGTGTCACTTGTCACTACCCTAACAAAAGTGTTTCAGCTCCCTCTATGCAAAAAGTAAGAGAAACATATAAAACTGCTTTTAAAGATAAAAAAGATTTTGTTTATTATATGAGTACATGGGTTTTACACCCCTCCCACGACACGGCCATGATGAGTGATGCAGTTAAAAAGTACAAGCTTATGCCTCAACTCGCTTATGAGAAAGAGGTCTTAGAAGAGATTGCGAGTTATATCTACAAAACTGATTTTTCAAAAAGTAAAAATACCACTCTCCCTTAGTTAAAATCACTCTCCCAGAAAAAGTCTATCCAGGTATTTGCTTCATTAATCCAAAAATGGGGTTCATATATAGAGGTTTTTTTATAAAAAAGTGTTGCTGAGACAAACTCCATCTTACTATATTTTGCTCTTAAATACTCCATCACCTCTTGTAATGTTTCACCACTATCGGCTATATCATCTACCACAAGTACTCTTGAAACATTGCAAAATTCACAGTTATCAAAGATAGTTATAGCATTGCGTTTTTGCTCTTTATCATAAAGCTCTGTGCGGATAGTTTGCACCTCACGTATCTCTAAGCCTTCAGCTATACAGTGCGATAAACTAAGTCCCCCTCTTGCAATCCCTATAATAGCTTCTGGTTCAAAAGGTTTTACCTTTTGGATAAGAGTATTGGTGTCTTTTTTAAAATTTTCATATGAATAATACTGTTTCACATCATCCCTTTCATAAAAGTGTGAAAGTATACTTAAATACTCTAAAAATAAAAAATCTTGTTATAACTATAATTTAGCTATAATTGCGAAAAAATTAAACAACTTCTCTTTTTAGTTACAAGGTTACTCTATGAAAAAAATCGCCATTGTTGGTCGTCCAAATGTTGGAAAAAGCTCTCTCTTTAATCGTTTAGTCAAAAATCGTGATGCAATTACATCTGATCTTGCAGGAACTACACGTGATGTTAAACGCCGACATGTTGTTGTCAATGAAAAAGAGGCTCTTTTACTCGATACTGGTGGATTAGATAAAGGGTGTGAACTTTTTGACAAGATAAAAGAGATGTCACTTAAAGCTGCTTATGCTGCTGACATCATTCTTTATATGGTTGATGGTAAAAGTATTCCTGAAGATGAAGATAAAAAGTTTTTTTATGAACTTCAAGCTATGGGCAAAGAGATTGCTCTGGTTGTGAACAAAATAGATAATGACAAAATGAAAGAAAACCTTTGGGAATTTTATGAGTTTGGAACTGAAAACATCTTTGGTATCTCTGTTTCACATAACCGTAATACTGTAGAACTCTTAGAATGGATAGCCGATAGAATTCCAGAAGAAGATAGAATCAAAGAAGAGGAAGAGGAAGCTGTTCAGGTAGTTGAGGAAGAAGTAGAAGAGATTAGCGATGAAGAGTTCTTTACAAATACTCACGATGAAGAGGATGATGGCTTTACATACTGGGATGAAGATGAGATGGATGGTATCATTACAGATGACTCTATCTTTGGAAACAATGACCGTATTAAAGAGTATGATGAGGAAGATGTAAACCACATTAAAATCGCCATTATTGGTCGTACAAATGTAGGTAAATCTTCTCTTTTAAATGCACTTCTTGGTGAAGAGCGCTCTGTTGTAAGTAGTGTTGCTGGAACAACCATTGACCCTATTGATGAAACAGTTCAGTACAAAGACAAGCAAATTACTTTTGTAGATACAGCAGGTCTTCGTCGTCGTGGTAAAATTCTTGGTATTGAAAAATATGCACTGATGAGAACAACTGAGATGCTTGAAAATGCAAATATGGCACTTGTTGTTTTAGATGCTTCTCAACCATTTTTAGATCTTGATGAAAAGATCGCTGGACTTGTAGATTCTAACCGTTTAGCTTGTATTATTGTTTTAAATAAATGGGATATATCTAAACGTGAAGAGCATGATAAAATCATTAGAGAGGTTCGTGAACGATTTAAATTTCTTGCATATGCTCCAATTTTAACACTCTCTGCAAAGAGCCATTTAAGAGTTGATAAACTTCACGATATGATCTTAGAGATTAATGAAAACTACTCACAAAGAATCTCTACAAGTAAGGTCAATGAAGTGATTGAGCGTGCACTTCGTCGCCATACACTTCCAAGTGTTAGTGGTCAGGTTATTCGTATCTACTATGCGACACAGTATGAAACACGACCACCAAAGATAGCAATCATTATGAATAAACCAAGTGGTTTACACTTTACTTACAGACGTTACCTTACAAACAAAATGCGTGAAGCCTTTAATTTTACAGGAACACCGTTACTCTTTAAAGCGAAGAAAAAAGGGGAGAAATAGCTATGGCACTAGCACTTACTTTCATTTTGGGTGGGCTGGGACTCACCCTTTTAAGTTTGTATTTTTACAAAAAAATGACTCAAGATGAGAAATCTAAAAAGGTTTAATAACCACCATCGCTACGATAAGTAACATTAAAATCGTTGGCACTTCATTATAAAATCTAAAAAACTTTCCACTTCTTGTGGATCTATCTTCTGCAAACTCTTTACGAATCACCTCAAGTGAATAAAAATAAACAATTAAAATAGCAGCAAAAAACAGTTTTGCATGAAGCCAGCCACCTGTTTTAAAAAGGTTAAAATCTCCAGAGATTGAGAGGTATATCATCGCTGAACCACTAAGTATTGTAGCCCACATAGCTGGAACACCAATATACTTAAAGAGTTTGTATTCTTGAATCTTTACAACCTCTACAAAACCTTTATTCTCAATATTTTCTGCATGGTACACATACAAACGCGGTAAGTAAAAAAGTACCGCGAACCAAGAGATGAAAGAGATAACATGAAACCATAATATCCATGCATACATACTCAATCCTTAGAAGTTTGTTTCAATATAAAGAGTATTATAGTTAGACCCACCACTTACACCATTGTAAAGACCAAATACACCTGAACGGTGTTTAAGTAAGTATCCTAAATATACATCTTTCATCGGCTCATAATTTACAAGTCTCCCTAAATCAACATCTACTGTAATATCTAAGTAGTTTAAAAATTTTGATGTATCTCCACTTGGACCCTCTTCAATTCTCTCAACATCAAGTACACTACTAGCATATGAAATACCCTCACCAAAACCAAAACGTACTCTATTATCAGAAAAATCTAGATTATAGATCGCTTTAATATATAATGTAGCTTCATAAGTTGAACCACTGATCTCATTAAAGCGGGACAAACCACCTTTAACATATAGATCTAAAGGTATATCAAACATATCTTTTTTAAGTAAGTATCCTCCATCTATATTTATAACCGTTAAGTTTTCAGGTGTTGATCCAAAGTTTAGAAGAACAATTTCTCCAAGATCATTGTTTGAAGCCCAACCATAACCAACTCTCATAGAGTAAGGTTTCTCTTCTGCCTGTGCAGCAATATTAAGTAGTAAAAAAAGTAAAACGAGGTATTTCAAGTGTATTTCCTTATAAGTTTGGGGAGGGAAAGTGTGCCTCTATAAAGTAGGCACACTCAAGAAGATTAAGCGTCTAAAGTTTCTAAATCTTTGATAGATTCAGCTTTATGTGAAGTCATTTTATCGTGTAAACGACGAAGTGCTTTTGTTCCTTTATCGATCGCTAAATCTATAGCAGCATCAAGAACATCATCAGTTTGTGTAATAATAACAGGTTGTGCATGAGCGATTTTGATATCAAACTCTACCAATACACCTTTTTTCTCTTTTGCAACAACACAGTTAATGCTTGTAATGTCTAAGTTATATTTTCTAAATGCTTCTACAGCATTTTCAATATGTGCACGAGTTGCATCTGTTAATGTAATATCTTTTGAACGAATTTGTAAGTTCATCATAAATCCTTTTATTGAAGTATCTTTGATACCTCTTATTTAAATATAGTGTAACAAAATAAAGCTGAGATTGGTATAATACGGTAAAAAAATTTAGGAATTTTGATAATGAGAATATTAACAGGTATTCAGCCCTCTGGGGATCTCCATATTGGAAACTATTTTGGTTCTATCAAGCAGATGGTAGATGCACAAAGCAAAGGGGAAACTTTTGCTTTTATAGCCAACTACCATGCTATGAGTAGTGGTAATGGTGGAGAAAAACTTGCAAAGCTAACTATGCAAACAGCAACTGACTTTTTAAGTCTTGGAATTGATCCTCAAAAATCAACTTTTTGGGTACAATCAGATGTAAAAGAGGTACTTGAACTTTACTGGGTACTCTCAGCTTTTACACCTATGGGACTACTAGAGCGTGCTCATAGCTATAAAGACAAAACAGCTAAAGGGATTAGTGCTAACCATTCACTCTTCTCTTACCCTGTTCTTATGGCAGCAGATATCCTTCTTTATTCTCCAGATATCATCCCAGTTGGAAAAGATCAGATTCAACATGTTGAGATTGCTCGTGATATCGCTGTAAAATTCAACAATGAATATGGAGATATCTTAACTATTCCAGAGTTTCAAATCCAAGAAGAGGTGCAGACAGTTCCAGGAACTGATGGGCAAAAGATGTCTAAATCTTATGGAAACTGTGTCAATATCTTTGGTGAAGAGAAAAAACAACTCAAAACTATTAAAAAGATCGTCACAGAGCAAGTAGCCTTAGAGGAACCAAAAGAGTACGAAGGGTGTAATGTTTACAATATGGCAAAACTCTTTTTAAATGAAGCTGAATGTATAGCACTTCAAGAACGCTACAAAGCAGGTGGAGAGGGTCATGGACACTTTAAACTTTACCTTGCAGATGTGATGTGGGAGTATTTTAGACCATATAGAGAGCAACGTGAATACTATTTAGCTCATCAAGATGAAGTGAGAGACATTCTGGATGCAGGTGCACAAAAAGCGAGAGAGGTAGCACTCCCAATGATAGAAAAGATCAGAACAGCTACAGGGATAAGATACTAAAAACTTAGTATCTTATCTCATCTTTGGCTATAAAACTTTTTTGAGACCATCTTGGCTCTTGAAGTTTTAATAAGCTACGAACCTCATCATTCACTAAACGATAAGAGAGAGTCACTTCAACACTTGTCGCACCAGCCACTTTAGAAATTTTCAATACTCTTTTTCCATCTGCAGGGATACTTGTATCTTTTGTTTGTTTTTTTGCTAAATGTGCAATCGTTGGTTTTGCACGTTTGCGTGTATAGTGTCTACTTAAAGATATAGTTTTACTCTCTATCACTTTCTCGCCATTTTTATACACCAGCTCAACAAGAATCTCACGAGAACCAAAACCACTTGGTAAGTTATGAGGTTGAGGATTAGAGATAGTCACTAAGATATTTTTACCTTTTTTACTCAACTTCAGTCTCAGTGCATCTTTCCACATAGATGTGATGTGTGCACCAGCAAAACTATGGTTTCTCACCTGACGAATTTTTGCTTTATTCCCACGCATTTTATATGTAGAGGCCACATCTTTTCTTTTTGGTCCCATATGACACTCAACACAAGTTTTAGAGCCTTTATACTCTTTTTGCATATTTGTAAAAACTAAACCTTTTACACTTCTATCGTTTGCATGACATACAAAACACATCTTGTTTGGTGTTTTATCCATAAAATCATGATGAATAGTCTTATGATATGGAGACACAGCATCTTTAAATGGCCCAGTCATAGTCCCAGATGGTGTCCACTCTACTCTGTTAATACCCCGTTTTTTATCATTATACTCATCATGAATCTTGTCAATATTATGACAAACTACACAGTTTACACCCTCACTGATCGACTTAGAGTTTACAGCTTTATCTACTTTGGAACCTTTGTCAAGTCCCATAATGGCAGCTATCTCATAATCTTCACCAGTACTTGTTACAGAGATGCGAGGGTTGTGGCAAGTTGCGCATTGAACTTTTACACTGTTAAGACTTTTACGAGTTTTTTTACTTACATACTTCATACTTTGACGAAAATACTCATCATTTGCGAAATGACTTTTCGAATGCCAAGAGTTTGACCACTCATCTACTATACGAAGATGACAAACCTTACATTTTTGTGAATCTTGATACTTTTCATCAACATCCACAACCTTTGCCCCAAAAAGAACCGTTGTAGTTAGTAAAGCCAATAAAAAAAATTTCATCATTTAGCCTCTTTGCTTATCGAGCCAAACCATCAAGCCCTTTTGGGCATGAAGACGGTTTTCTGCTTCATCAAAGACTATCTTCGCATGAGAATCCATTATCTCATCAGAAACTTCATAACCACGGTATGCTGGCAAACAGTGTAAAAATTTTGCATCTTTAGCAGCTAAACACATCATCAAGCTATCGACCATAAAGCCATCAAAATCTTTAATACGTTGCTCTTTTTCATCCTCTTGTCCCATAGAGGTCCAAGTATCTGTAGTTACGATTGTTGCACCACGTACAGCTTCTTTAGGGTCATTCATTACTGAAATAGTTGCACCACTCTCTTTCGCCATTTTTAAAACCTCTTCAAGAATACCATGATCTACTTCATACCCTTTAGGAGTAGCAATTCTCAAATCGAAACCAAGTTTTGCAGCTAAAAACATCCAAGAGTGTGTCATATTATTTCCATCACCAATATAAGCCACCACAGCATCTTTTTCGATTCCATACTCAATCATAGTCATATAATCAGCAAGAAGTTGAATAGGGTGGTAAGTGTCTGTAAGTCCATTTATAACGGGCACTTTAGAGTAAGATGCAAACTCCTCTATCATAGAGTGCTCAAATGTTCGTATCATCACCATATCACACATAGAGGATATAACACGTGCTGTATCTTTTACAGGTTCCCCACGACCAAGATGGATATCACGGTTGGAAAGAAAAAGTGCATGTCCACCAAGCTGATACATACCTGTCTCAAAACTTACTCGCGTTCGAGTTGAACTTTTTTCAAATATCATTGCTAATGTTTGATTTTCAAGTTCTTTATTATACACACCAGCTTTAAGATCTTTTTTGATTTGTAAACCAATATCTACAATCTCCAAAATTTCCGCTTTTGTAAAATCTTTAAGTGTTAAAAAATGTCTCACAATAGTTCCTAATTTTTGTTTAATGCCTATTTTATTATAGTTTTCTTTAATTTATCTGTTTTGTAGCATTTTTGCTACCTCTTTAGCATGATATGAGATAATTATATCCGCACCAGCACGCTTAAACGCCACCATTGTTTCCATCACAACTCGCTCATAATCTATAAGATCATTCATCCCTGCCATTTTGAGCATTGCATACTCACCACTTACATTATATACAGCCATAGGTAGAGATGTGTTGTCTTTAATCTCTCTTACTATATCTAAGTAAGCAAGTGCTGGTTTCACCATCAATATATCAGCCCCTTGTGCCTCATCACTTATACTCTCAGATATAGCTTCACGACGATTTGCAGGATCCATTTGATAGCTTGCACGGTCACCAAAACTTGGAGTTGATTCTGCAACATCACGAAATGGTCCATAATACCCTGATGCAAATTTTGTAGAGTAAGCCATAATTGGAAGGTTTTCATACCCTGCTCCATCAAGTGCCTCTCGAAGTACCTCTATAATTCCATCCATCATCCCAGAAGGTGCTATCATATCAGCTCCAGCTTTTGCATGAACTATTGCTTGTTGCCCTGAGATCTCTAAGGTAGCATCATTGTTTACTGTTTCATTTTTCTCATCTATGATTCCACAATGCCCATGGTCTGTATACTCACAAAAACATAAATCTGTCACAACAAACATATCTGGATGAGCAGATTTAATAGCACGAATTGCAGATGCAATAATCCCATGATCACAAAGTGCATCACTCCCTATAGAATCTTTTACATCAGGAATACCAAAAAGGATAATAGAGTAGAGTCCAAGTTCTTTAAGTGCCACACACTCCTCTATGGCCACATCTATACTCATCTGATACACACCAGGCATAGAGGAAACTTCTGTTTTAATACCTTCACCACTTCTTATAAAAAGTGGGTAGATAAAATCATCAGTTGTAACTTGAGTTTCACGCACTAATGCACGAAGATGTTTATTTAAGCGAGTTCTACGAAATCTTTGGAACATTATTAAACCTTTTCTTTACACGTTTTTGATATAATCAATTTTTAAAAAAATATTTTACCCTTTTAAAGATTAAACTAATGAATATAACTATCTCAGATGTTGCAAATTTACCTTCACGTTTTGGCACTTTTAAGGTCAAGGCATTTAAAGAGGGTGCAAAAGAGCATCTTGTCATCTACAAAGAAAACCTTGATGAAACACCTATAGTAAGAGTACACTCTGAATGCCTTACAGGCGATGCTATTGGAAGTTTAAAATGTGATTGTCGGGATCAACTAGAGTTTGCTCTCAAACTTGCAGAGGAGACTAACGGTATGGTTATCTACCTTCGTCAAGAGGGAAGAAACATTGGACTTTTAAATAAGATCAATGCCTATGCACTTCAAGATAAGGGTGCTAACACAGTAGAAGCAAATCATCAACTAGGCTTTCGTGCAGATGAGAGAACATATGAGATGGTAACCTATATACTTCACCATTTTAATATCCACAAAATTAAATTACTTACAAATAATCCAGATAAAATCAACTCCATTGATGATATTGAGATTGTAGAGCGTGTTCCTATCATTATAGAATCAAATAAATACAATAAAGACTATCTTAATGTAAAACGCGACGAGATGGGACATCT
>JAMORK010000046.1 GCA_027063645.1 Sulfurimonas sp. | reverse complement strand
TGAGAGTGGGAAGAGAAGAATAATCCCCACTCTCGTATAGAGCTTTATATGAAATATATTTTAAGCGTATAAATCTCTATTTTGTAGAGAATTTATAGTCAAGTTGTGCCCAGAATACTTGTTTGTCTCTGTCATAACCTGTAACTTTACCTTTTGAAAAGTCAGCATATTTAAGTAAACCGCTAAGACCTTTTACACCAGGAATTTTATTTGCATATACAACATCAATTTCTGAACCTAAATCATCTGATGGAAGACCATTTACATCATTCATAATGTTTGTGTTTGTAGAGAAGTCATGATAAACTGCTAAAAGTTTACCTAAACCTTTTGCTTTATATCCTAATCTTACATTTGCATCTTCTAAACCACCTGCAGGTGTTGCTAAAAATTTATCTGCCCAACCATTAAATTTATGACCAGTTGCCAGTGGAGTCGTAAATGCTGTCTCTGTACCAGTAGCATTAGCACCACTAAGAACCTCATAATTTACACCAACTAAAAGACCAGAGATATTTGCCCCTAAGTCTAAGTTATAGTAATCAGCATCAGCTTTTGCATTTGTAAGTTGACTAGGAATAAGAGCAGAAGGAACTCCACCATGAATTTTCATGCTAGCATCACCTTGTTGAGCATACTCTGCTCTATAGTCTAGTGCAATTGCATCCATCTTAATCTTACCTGTAAGTGCTAAACCATATGTATCATGTGCATTAGCTATCATGTAGTCATAAGCTGTAACAGTTAACGGATCTGCTACTTTGTATGCAGCATGTAATAGTACTGTGTTAGTATCTGCAGTTTTTCCATCAGTAACACCTTGGAAACCATAAACCCATGCAGCTAAAACTGAAAGGTTTTCAACAGAATTATTTGCAATGAATACAGAATCATAAGAACGTTCTAGTTGTCTCCAACCAACAGTACCAATAAAACGTTGATTATCAAGATTTACTTGTCCACGACCAGCATGTAATGTTGTTTTATCTATTGTATAGTTTATTTCAGCATTTGATAACATTGCTTTTTGTGGATCCATAACAGTAGAATATCTTTTTAATCCATCATAATTATTAGAATTATTCCAGTTATATTGTTCTGAACCAAAATTATTAACAGAAATAAGACCTACTGATGCGGATAAACCATCAACACCAAGTAAATTTGCTGTGACTTTTAACTTAGTTCTCACCGTCATAGCATTTGCATTTGATGTATTTGGATTGTTATCATCAACCATCTCATATCTTGGACGAATTTGAGCATCAAATACTAAATCATCTAAAATATTAATTCCATCCTCTGCACTTAAGGCAGTTGGTGCACTCATAATAGCTGTTAAAGCCACAGCTGACATTACAATTTTTTTCATTCTCTATTCCTTATATATGACTTAAATTACATACACTCATACTGATGCAATCAGAGTCAAGATGTTTTATACAAAATACTATATAATGTACTTTGTACTGAGTTTAAATCTACAAAACTACATGAGTAGCTTATGGAGAAAATTATAGCATATAGGCAGATTATAAGCTTGACATATATCAATTATTTTTTAATTTTATATTGCTATCATTGTGGTGTTAATGGACACTTTAACAAAATGTAAAATTTATCAAACAGGAGAAAATATGTCACTTTCTAGAAGAAAATTTCTGAAAAGTTCAGCAGCAGCATCTGCGGCAGCAGCTATTGGTATGAGTGTACCAGCAGAGCTAGAAGCAAGTGCAAGTGCAGCTGAGAGTGGCTGGAGATGGGACAAGGCAGCTTGTCGTTTCTGTGGTACTGGTTGTGGTATTATGATGGCTACGAAAAATGGGAAAATCGTTGCTGTTAAGGGGGACCCGGCGGCTCCAGTAAACCGTGGTCTTAACTGTATTAAGGGTTACTTTAATGCAAAAATAATGTATGGGGCAGATAGACTTACAAAACCTTTACTTCGTATGAATGACAAAGGTGAGTTCGATAAAAAAGGACAGTTTGGCGAAATTAGCTGGCAAAGAGCTTTTGATGAGATGGAAAAAAACATCAGAAAAGCACTTAAAGCTAGTGGACCTGAGGGTGTTGCAGTATTTGCATCTGGTCAATATACTGTTATGGAAGGGTATGCTGCACAAAAGATGATGAAAGCAGGATTCCGTTCAAACGCGATTGATCCAAATGCTCGTCACTGTATGGCATCTGCAGTTGTTGGTTTTTACCAAACATTTGGTATTGATGAACCATCTGGTTGTTATGATGATATTGAGCTTACAGATACAGTTGTATCTTGGGGATCAAACATGGCAGAGATGCATCCAATCCTTTGGTCACGTGTAACAGATAGAAAACTCTCAGACCCTGAGCGTGTGAAGGTTATCAATATGTCTACTTATAGACATAGAACTTCAGATTTAGCTGATATTGAGATTATTTTCTCACCAAATACTGACCTTGCAAT
This sequence comes from Sulfurimonas sp., assembly GCA_027063645.1. Classification (GTDB taxonomy): domain Bacteria; phylum Campylobacterota; class Campylobacteria; order Campylobacterales; family Sulfurimonadaceae; genus Sulfurimonas. Next base: position 54,234 of record JAMORK010000046.1, on the reverse strand, counting down.
GTGGAACTATATCGCTCGTGAGATTGTTTATAATAATCCAGATGCAATTGATTGGGATTTCTTAAAGAAAAACATTATATTTGCAGCATCTCCTGTAAATATGGGTTATGGTATGAGAAGAGCTGGTGAGAAATCAATCACTCCTGTTCGTCCTGATGGTTCTGCTGGTAACTACTCTGCAAAAGAGATGCAAACTATCAATCATGAGATGGAACATATCGTTTCTGCAAAAGAAGCACCTGCACTAGAGCCATATGGTTATAAAGAGGGTGACAAAATGGTTAATAAGCCAGCAGGCTTAAAACACTGGGAGATCTCTTTTGAAGAGTATAAAAAATTCCTTGAACCATATACACTTGATTATGTAGCTCGTATTGCTAAGGGTGATCCAGATGAGCCATTAGAACAATTTAAAGAAAAACTACAAACATTAGCTGATCTTTATATTGAAAAAGGTCGTAAAGTTGTTTCTTTCTGGACTATGGGTATGAACCAACATACACGTGGTACTTGGGTAAATACACTTTCGTATAATGTTCACTTTATGCTTAATAAACAAGCACTTCCAGGTTCTGGAGCATTCTCACTAACTGGTCAACCATCAGCTTGTGGTACAGCTCGTGAAGTAGGTACTTTCTGTCACCGTTTACCGGCTGATATGATGGTGAAAAATCCTAAACATAGAAAAATTGCGGAAAACAGATGGAAGATTCCAGAAGGAACTCTTAATCCTGTAGGTAACCAACATATTATGAAAATCCATCGTGATATTGAAGATGGTGTTGTGAAATTTGCTTGGGTAAATGTTTGTAATGCTTACCAAGATTCGGCATCTGCAAAACATTGGATTAAAGCTGCTCGTAATATGGACAACTTTATTGTAACAAGTGATGGTTATCCTGGTATCTCAGCAATGGTTTCTGACCTTGTTTTACCATCAGCGATGATTTATGAAAAATGGGGTGCATATGGAAATGCAGAACGTCGTACTCAGCACTGGAGACAACAAGTTCTTCCTGTAGGTGATGCGATGAGTGATACATGGCAATGGGTAGAGTTATCTAAACGTTTTACAGTAAAAGATGTATGGGGTCCATATACTCTTAGAAACGGTGTAAAACTTGCTGATGTAAGAAAAGCTGCTCATGAGATGGGTTATACTGACGATACAACGATGTATGAAATTCTTTATGCAAATAAAGAAGCAAAATCTTACAAAATTGATATGAATGCATTCCCACAAAAAGGGTATGATAACTCTGAGTGTAATGGTGATAGCAGAAATGTTGTAGGTTCTGATGGTAAAGTATTTAAAGGTTATGGTTTCATGATCCATGAGTACTTATTTGAAGAGTATGCATCATTTGGTCGTGGTCATGGGCATGATTTGGCTCCATTTACTACATACCATAAAGTTCGTGGACTTAAATGGCCAGTTGTTGACGGTAAAGAAACACAATGGCGTTTTAATGTTAAATACGATCCATATGCAGCTAAAGCAGTTGCAAAATCTGGAAATGGCTCAACACATGCTTTCTATGGTAAGTTAGCTAAAGCTCTTACTCAAGGTGACTTGATGGGAATTACAGATAAAAACAAAAAACCATTGACAGACAAAGCAAAAATCTTTGCACGTCCATATATGGATCCACCAGAAATGCCAGATGCAGAGTATGATACTTGGTTATGTACAGGTCGTGTACTTGAACACTGGCACTCTGGAACGATGACTATGCGTGTACCTGAACTTTTCCGTGCAGTACCTGAGGCTTTATGTTATATGAATCCTAAAACTGCTGCAGAAAAAGGACTTAAACAAGGTGATCTTTGTTGGGTTGAATCACGTCGTGGTAAAGTAAAAGCACATGTGGAAACTCGTGGTAGAAATAGACCTCCTCGTGGATTAGTATTTGTTCCATGGTTTGATGAAAAAGTCTTTATCAATAAAGTTTGTTTAGATGCGACATGTCCTATGTCAAAACAAACAGATTATAAAAAATGTGCTGTAAAAATTTACAAAGCATAGTAAAGTAAAGTAAAGAAAAAGGAAGGGAAAGTTCGTTTTGAGCGAAAATATACCTAAAAAGAAAAAATCAGCATTAAGTGATAGACGAAAGTTTATTCTCAATATGGCTCGTGGTGCAGGTCTTGCAACCATGGGTGGTTTTATATGGAGTGCTTTTGTAGATGAGGTAACAGCATCACAACTGCTTCTTCGCCCACCTGGAGCTATAAAAGAGACAGATTTTTTAAAAACTTGTATCAAATGTGGGCTTTGTGTTGAAGCTTGCCCTTATGATACTTTAATGTTGGCAAAACCGGGTGATCACAAACCTTTAGGAACACCATTCTTTACTCCTAGAGATATGCCTTGTTATATGTGTCCAGATATTCCATGTGTTCCAGTATGTCCTACTGGAGCATTAGATAGCTCTAGTGTAAGTACAGATGGAGTCTTAGATATAAACATAGCAGATATGGGTCTTGCAGTAGTTGATGCAGAGAGTTGTATAGCCTTTTGGGGTATACAATGTGATGCTTGTTATAGAGCTTGTCCAATTTTAGGAGAAGCGATAACAATTGAATACCAAAAAAATGAAAGAACTGGTAAGCATGCATTTATGAAACCTATAGTTCATAGTGATGCTTGTACGGGATGTGGTATGTGTGAGCGAGCATGTGTGACTGAAAAGCCAGCTATTCGTATATTGCCTCGTGAAGTTGCACAAGGAAAAGCTGGAAATTACTATATCAAAGGTTGGGATAAAAATGATGAGAAGCGTTTGAAAGATGCTCATGAGATTAAAACAACAACTGAGATTAGTAAACAAAGTGCATCTGACAAGTTAAATGGTGGAATGTTAGAGGATCTTTACTAATGAAAAGAGTTTGGAATAATTATCGCTATTTAATTTTAAGACGTTTTACACAAATTGGTTTATTATTTTTGTATTTTGGAGCTAATGCTTGGGGTTGGACGATTCTCCAAGGTAATTTGAGTTCCTCTGTAATACTTGGAACAATACCAATGAGTGATCCTTATGCAGCATTACAAATGTTAGCAGCAGGTGCTGTAATGGCAACAAATTTACTTGTTGGGGTTGCGGTTGCTGCTTCATTTTATTTTTTTATTGGTGGTCGTGCCTTTTGTTCATGGGTATGTCCTATCAATATGGTTACAGATGCAGCAAATTATTTAAGAGAAGTGACAGGAATCAATAAGGTGACAGGTATAAAGCAACCTGCATCACGAAATATTCGTTACTGGGTTTTAGGGATGAGTCTTATTATCTCTGCAATTATGGGTGTTACAGCCTTTGAATTTATCAGTCCTATATCTATGGTTCATAGAGGGATTGTGTTTGGTATAGGATTTGGATGGGCAGCAGTGCTCATTATTTTTCTTTTTGACCTATTTGTTTTAAAAAATGGGTGGTGTGGGCATGTATGTCCACTGGGTGGATTTTATTCCATCTTAGGTAAATTTAGTTTCATTCGAGTGCAACACCTTGAAGAGAACTGTACTTTATGTATGAAATGTAAGGTAGTTTGTCCAGAGAACCAGGTACTACATATGATAGGTAAAGAATCTTTACCTGTCTTATCTGGTGAGTGTACAAACTGTGCAAGATGTATAGAAGTATGTGATGATGATGCTTTAAGATTTTCAATTAGAAGCATGGTACAAAACAAAGAAACGGGAGAGTAAAATGAAAGTAATAAACAAAATAACACTTGGTTTAGTTGCTGCAACACTACTTTTTGTTGGTTGTAATGAGAATGCAGCACCAGCAAAGTCAGAAGTAGTTAAGCCAACTATTAGTGAAGATTCATTAGGTCTTAGAAAAACATCACTGTATGATGAAAATGTAAAACCTCATGGAACAAAATATTCAGACAGTTATGCTGGTAGTGGTCATAAAATTGAAAGAGCATTTCAAGATGCTCCACCAATGATTCCTCATGATGTGACAGGTCTCATTCCAATTAAGATAGGTGATAATCAATGTTTAAATTGTCACTTGCCAGATGTAGCAAAAGATATGGGTGCAACACCAATTCCACCTTCACACTTTACAAACTTTAGACCACAAAGTTCGTATGCAATTAAGGGTGAAAATACATCTAGTGAGAGTTTAGCACATATCTCTATTGAAAAAGAGAAACATTTAGTTGGTGCTAGATTTAACTGTACACAGTGTCATGCACCACAAGACACCGGTGTTTTAGCAGTTCCAAATACATTTGAACCAGATTATATTGATCCAGATGGAGCAAGTAAATCTAGATGGAATGGCGATAGAATGCTTGAAGGTTTAAATACTGCAGAGTCAGGTAAATAAGGCAGATGCAAAGAAGAGAGCTTTTTAGCTTTCTCTCTTCATCTGTTAAAAATTCTTTAGCAGATAAAGAGACTAAAGTTACCCTAATAAGACCACCATATTTTGATGATATAGCTGCTTTTGACATTGAGTGTCAAAACTGTGAAGGCTTATGTGCTACTTCATGTCAAGAGCAAATAATTATAATTCAAGAAGATAAAACACCTATATTAGATTTTTCTAAAAGTGGTTGTACATACTGTGATGATTGTGCCGTAGCTTGTACTCCTAATGTATTAAATATAGAAAATAAAAAGTTAATTGATGCTACTATATCGATAAATCAAAGTTCATGTATGAGTTGGGAGGGTGTTATGTGTTTTTCATGTAAAGATCCATGTTTAGAAGATGCAATAGATTTTAAAGCGATGTTTATGCCAACAATAAACCAAGACAAGTGTACATCTTGTGGCTTTTGCATAAGTCGATGTCCTACATATGCTATAGGAGTTAGTGAATGAAAAAATTAGTTTTAGCTCTTCTGTTGATATGGAGTACTTTAGGTGCAATGGAAATACAACAACCATTTGAGCATTACACACTTTCAGGTGCTGTTATAGATATGGTTTATAAAGATGATAAACTTTATTGTGCTACATCTGCTAGTTGTGTTGAGATTATAGATATGCAAAGTAAAAAAGTTATACAAACGATACAGGTACCTAAAATTAAAGATTTTATGGGTGATGAGATAGATGCTAAGATCTATTCTGTAGATATATTGGATGGTATGATACTTTTACTCTCACAAGCACCAAAAGGGTATAGAGAGATTTATATCTATAAAGATAATAAGCTCCAAAATATTATCTCCATAGATGCAAAATTAGATATTGCTAGAGCAAAATTTTTGGATGCTGAGAATATTATCTTTGCACTCTTGGGCAATGATATAATATCTTACAATTTAAAAGAGCAAAAACGTAATTGGACAAAGCAAGCTTCTCAGTCTAAATTTTCTTATTTTGCACTCAATGAAGATAAGAGTGAAGTGGTTGTAGCTGATGAGAGTGGGGATCTACATCTTCTAGATACAAAAACATCTCAGGTTATCAAAGTTTTAAGTGGTCAAAATTTGGACAATGTGTTTCAAGTTGTTTATAAAAATGGCTATATCGCAACAGCAGGACAAGATAGAAGAGTGGTTGTTTATAATGCAAAAAGTGGACAAGCATATTATAAAACATCTTCTTTTCTAATCTACAGTGTAGGCTTGTCTCCAAAAGCAAAAATAGTAGCTTATGCGAGTGATGAGAATAATAATGTCACTTTATTTAAACGTTCAACACATAGTAATATAGGTGTTTATGGTGGTAATAAGATGACATTAAGTAAGATTATTTTTAAGAATGAAAAAGAATTTTTTGTTGCGAGTGATGACAAAGTAGTAAATCACTATACAATTAAATAAAGGGGATCGTATGGAATATAATGAAAGTGAATTTTTGATTGAAACTGAAGTACCTGCAGAAGAACTTATCATCTCAAGAACTGATTTGCAGGGTAATATTACTTATGCAAATGAAACTTTTTGTGAGATAAGTGGTTATGAGCAAGATGAATTGCTTGGAAAGCCTCACAATATTGTAAGACATCCAGATATGCCTCGTGAAGCTTTTAGGGATTTATGGCAAACACTTCAAGAGAAAAAACAGTGGATTGGTATAGTAAAAAACATGAGAAAAGACAAAGGTTTTTACTGGGTGAAAGCTATAGTTTCTGGTGTGTATAAAAAAGGTGAGTTAGTTGAGTATAAATCTCTTAGAACTCCCATAGATTACGAAACAAAACTACACTATCAAAAATTATATGATACAATGAGAAAAGAAAATAACGAACTACAACGAACAGTTGTATATAAATAAATTAAAGGATTTTTAGATGAATATATCAAGTATTGTAGTACAAACAGTTCCAGAGCGTTTAGATGAAGTAGTAGAGAGCTTAAAACAGTGTGAAGTGTGTGACTATCATATGCATGATGAAAAAGGGCGTATTATTATTACCATAGAGGGTGAAGGTGTTTCAGAAGAACTTGAAAAACTTCGTGTAGTTGAAGCTATCCCTTTTGTTTATGCAGCAGATATGCAAATGGCTTACTCTGAAGATGAGTTAGATGAGCAGATGGAAGTGATTAATAATCGTGATGTCGTTCCTAAGATACTAAAAGATACTGAAAATGCAGATGTTGACAAGGTTGTTTATAATGGCGATATGAAAAAACGCGAAGATATGGTAGCCTTTGCCAAAGAGTTTGATGCTGCTAAAGAGAGAGAAAAGTAAGATGGCTGTAGTTTTTGAAGCAAAGATTTGTGTTGATGAAGATGTAAAGTGGTTTATAGAACTTAAAGATACTCAAGATGGGCGTATTATGCTTTGTAATACTCTTGAGGAGTTAGAGACAAACATAGAGTCACTTGGCGAAGATTACGGTGGACATATCGATGAGGTTAAATGGCTTAGAGATGAAAATGTTCCAGAGATTATCATGGATGAACTTCGTGTTCAAATGGCAGAACACCGTGAAAAGATAGAAAATGAAAGAGGTGAGGCTATCACCCCTTATGCTCAAGAGGCAGAAAAAGAATAGTTTATCTATCTACTTTAAGAGTAGATAGATAAGTGCAAAGTTCACAAGTGTCATCAGTGTAAAAGCACGTTTATAAAAGATATGTGGTGACTTTTCTATAAGTGGAGCATTCTTAATAAAGTAAGGTTTTACTTTTTCAGGATGAGTGAGTTCATAATAGATCTCAGAGTAGTGAGAATACCGTTGTTCTTCATCTATAGCAATAGCACGCAGAATAATACTATCAAGCCAATTGGGAATATTTTTATTATAAAAACTAGGAGCCTTTGCTTCTTTAAATGTTGGGTTTTGAAAAGGTTCAATCTCTCCATAGGGGTACTTTCCTGTCAATGAAAGGTAAAGTGTCACACCAATAGAAAAGATCTCTGTTGTTTCACTAATACTTTCACCGATAAAACGCTCAGGTGCTAAGAAACTTGGTGTTCCTGCTTGTGAATCTGTAGAAAATATCTCTGTAATACTTCCAAAATCAATAATCTTAAACTCTAAATTTTCATCATCATCTTTAGCAATCATAATATTTTGTGGTTTTATATCACCATGGACTAGATCATATTTTACTAAAAATTGAGACATTTTTAGAAGTGTTGATGCAAGTTCGATAGAATCGTCAATAGTGATCTGTTTATGTCCTAAGTAGTGATCTAAATCTTCTCCATGAAAAAGTTGCATCACATAGTAACGCATAGTACGAGTTTTAGGTATAACTGCTTTTGGAAAGAAGTTTGCTTTGAGACGTTTTGCATTCCAAGCTTCTTTTACAAAAAGATCAAGCATCGCTTCATCTTCTATGGCTTCGAAAGAAGCAAATTTTATGACATAATCTTTAGTCTTTTTGTGAACAAGCCATGTTCTTTCATTTTGTATAAGTGGCTTTATAAGTGTGTAACCATCTATCTCCTGACCTTTTTTTAAGGTTTGGGGAATTTCAAGTTTTTGGCGACGAAGTGTTAAGTATTCATCTGCTTTTAGTATCTCTATAACAACAGCAGTTGTATCATCTAGAAGGTCATCATTTTCTATTTTAGAAGCTTTTTTTACTAAGGCTGAAGCTCCATAAGAGATTCTTTCTTGGAGGATATCTGGGTCAAGTACATTATAAAGGCCATCACTACAAAGAAGAATTTTATCATCCTTTTCTACCAAGTTTTCAAAATAATAAGGCTCCACCTCTTTATCTATCCCTATAGCTTGAGTGAGAACATTCTCATAACCCTCTTCATCCATAGCATGATCATAAGAGAGTTGATTGAGCTTTCCATCACGATGAAGATAAACACGAGAATCTCCAACATTGGCACCAAAGAGTTTATTTCCTTGAATAACAACTATAGTGAGTGTTGTTACAAGTTCACTTGATTCATAGTTTAGCTGTGATTCTTGATAAAGAATAGAGTTGATAGATGCTATAAAAGATTTAATCGCTTTTTCAATACTCCAAGATTTTGGACGAATCTTGAAGTTATTTATTAGGTGTTGGGTGGTACGTTTTGCTGCTTGAGCACCTTCAGTTGCACTTCCTACCCCATCACAAACTATGGCGACAGTAAGCTCACCTATAGTTTTGACATCGTAAAAATCATCGCCAGTAAGCTCTTTTCCTTTTGCTAGAGAAAATCCTGTATATTTAATAGTTTCAGATGCCATAGTGTACCTTTGTAATATTACATTCAAGAAAAGGCAAGTAAAAATACTTGCCCTCTAAGAAGATAATAAAAGGGGGATTAGATTCTACCACCTGCTTGAACACCCCAGGTTGTTCTCCATCTTGTTTTGACAAAAGAGATACCAGCAATCGCAACAAGAACAACAGCTGCAAAGATTAAGAAACCTTCAGTGTATCCACCAAAAGTTCCCTTAGACCAACCAAGAGTTTTAATAAGTGCAGTACCACCAAGACCACCAGCACAACCAACAAGACCAGTCATTATACCAATATCTTTACCAAAACGTTGTGGAACAAGTTGGAAGACTGCACCATTTGCCATACCAAGGTTTGCCATGATGAGAAACAGTACTAAGATAGCTGCATAAAATGGAAGATCTACTAGGGCTGTAAGTGTTACTAGAAAAGCAACTGCACCATAGAAGAAGTAAAGTGATTTTACCCCACCAACTTTATCGGCAGTATTTCCACCAATTGGGCGAAGTATAGCGCCTGCAAAGATACAAAGAGCACCAAAATAACCAGCGATAACTTTTACATTTTCTTCATTGAATATATCTATACCAAAGGCTGACATATCAGCTTGGTATGTATTCATAAGATATACTTTCATATACCCTGCAAACCCAACAAACCCACCAAAGCTAATAGCATAAAAAAGTGAGAACCACCATGTATCTTTATCTTTAAGAAGTTTTCCATAATCTTTAAGCTTTTTAGGGTTTGCTTTATACACTGATGATGGAGCATCTTTTGCAAGAAATGCATAAGCGATAAATACAATGATAGCCATTGCAGCACCTACACCAAATACAGAATACCATCCCCATATTTCAGCAATTTTTGGTGCGAATATAAAGTCGATGACAACACCAATATTACCAGCACCAGCAATACCTAAAACAACCCCTTGAAGTTTAGGAGGGTACCATTGACCAGCCTGTGGAAGTGCAACGGCAAAGGCAGCACCAGCAAATCCAAGTCCAAGTGCAACTATAAGTAAAACTTCATAAGTGATACTCTCACCCATAAGATATGCAGTGATAAGTGATAGAATTACTACCATTTGAGAGATAAGAGCTGTCATTTTTGCTCCAAGTTTATCTACTCCAAAACCTAAAACTATACGAAGTATAGCACCCGATAAAATAGGAAGAGATACAAGTGTAGCGATCTCACCCTCTGTTAATATATGTCCGTGAAGTGCGAGTGCTTCTGCAATTTCAGATGCGAGTGGACCAAGCATAGTCCACACCATAAAACTCATATCGAAGTATAAAAATGCCATAAATAATGTTGGTGCATCTCCTTGACCTTTTAAATCTTTAAATCCTGCCATTAAAATATCTCCTAGTTAATTTGTGAGAGAAGTATAATATAAAATATACATAGACTAGACAGTAATATGATTAAAAATTATACATATTTATGGATTAAAAAGTGCACTCATTCTATATAATGGGCTTATTATTTCATTTTAGGAAAAGATTATGCAAACACCATTAGAGAGTTTTATAGATCACAAAGCCGATACTGGGATGCAGTGTGGTTCCTACTCTATCGATATACCAAAGCTAAACGATGGGGAGCAGTATCGTTTTCACTTTAATGCTATTGCTTGTGTTGGTTGTCGCTGTTGTGAAGTGGCTTGTAATGAGCAAAACAATAATCCAGCAGATATAAAGTGGCGTCGTGTTGGTGAGATGGAGGGTGGAGAGTTTCCAGCCTTTACACAGCTTTTAAACTCTATGAGTTGTAATCATTGTATAGATCCTGAGTGTTTAAAAGGGTGTCCTACAAACTCTTACATCAAGATAGATGAAACAGGGATTGTTGTTCATGATGATGATGTTTGTATAGGGTGTCAATACTGTACATGGAACTGCCCTTATGGCGTTCCAGTGTTTCACGAAGAGCGTAATATCGTTACAAAATGCCATATGTGCCATGAGCGTCTTGATGTTGGACAGTCTCCAGCTTGTGTTCAAGCTTGTCCAGCAGGTGCCATTGAGATAGAAGCTGTAAATATACAAGAGTGGAAAGCCTCTCAAATGGAGACCCAAGGAAATATGCCTTTTCTCCCAGATGCTAGTATAACAAACTCTACAACACGCTATACACTCCCAGATAATCTTCCAGATAATATGAAAGAGATGGATGAGCATATACTCAAGCCTGCACATAAAGAGTTGCCACTTGTTTTTATGACAGTTCTGACTCAAATCTCTTTAGGTGGATTTTTAGCACTCTTTTTAGGTGATGTGATGAGTCTTTTTGGTTTTGAAGCAACAAACTGGATCATGGCTCTTTTGGTTGTACTCCCAGCAGCTATTGGTTTACCACTCTCAGCACTTCATCTTGGTCGCCCTTTTTTAGCGATGACAGCAATGAAAAATATTAAAACATCATGGCTTTCACGTGAGGCTGCAGCTCTAGGAGTTTTTACGGGGTTGATGAGCGGTGTTGTTGCAATCTACTTTTTTGAGGTAAATACTCTTGTTCGTTTAGGCATTGAAGCTCTGACTCTTGGAGTTGGGATCTTTGGAATTTATGCACAAGCGATGATTTATCGTATACGAGCTCGCCCATCATGGAATAGATCTACAACAAACTTGAAATTTTTTGGTGTAACATATGTGGGGGTCTTTTTACTGGCATTTTTAAGCAGTCTGCTTTCACTGAGTGATGTAGTGATCCCTCTTATAGCACTTGGAATGCTGGGTGCACTAGCACAGCTTTTCTTTAGTTATGAAGATATTCGCTCTCTTGATACAATCAAAGAGAATGAGTATCAGCTTCAGCGTTCAAAAAGATTACTCAATGAAAACTTTAAAGATGTAAAAATTGTACGCTTTGTTACACTCATAACTGCAGGTGTTGTCTTAGCTCTTTTAGCATTGGTATTTGCAGGTAGTGGCTCCTTTGCTTATGCTTCATTTATTTTAGGATTAGTGCTAATAGTGAGTTTTATCTCAGAGATAAGTGATAGATTTTTATTTTATACTACAGTTGTTCCTCTAGGAATGGCAGGTGGATTTTTTGTTGGAAAGCAAAGATAATACTTTAATCAACTTTTAATTTTTTTTTCTTTACTATTTGTAGTATAAATTAAAATTGGGAGTTACTAGGTATGCCTTTTATCAATACAATATTTAAACATGAAACAGAAGAAACGATTAAGGAAGAGCTAGAAACTCAGTCTCAACAACACAAAAAGTCGATAACTTCGAGTGCTCCTGATAATAATGTTAGCTTATTAAAAACTACTGCAGATACATTGCAAGGATCGACAGCTGATGGATTAGGTGCCATAGAAGAGCTGAAGTCTACGATGGAGAGTATAGCTGCGGCTGCTGAAGAGAGCTCTGGAGCAGCTGAAGAGAGTCTTGGTGCAACAAATCAGATAAAAGTTAATTCTACTAGTATTTTAAAGATGAGTACTAAATCTGCTCAAAGTATTAAAAAACTTGAAGACTCCATCTCTAAAGCATCCAATAAAATTACAGAGTCTTCTGAAAATATGCTTCGTATTGCAAAATCTGCAGAACATGTTGGAGAAGTTGGGGAGCGCTTAAGTGTCGCAGGTGAGGAGATCTCTCAAACGGTAAACCTTATAACAAAACTTGCAAAAAGAACTTCCCTGCTTGCTCTTAATGCTGCTATAGAAGCAACTCGTGCTGAAGAGAAAGGAAAAAGCTTTTCTGTGATGGCAAAAGAGATTCGTGCACTATCCTCAAAATCAAACTCATATGCCCAAGAGATAAAAACTGTTGTACAAGATATCCAAAATAATGTTAAAAGTGTTCAGGGTACTATTGTCAATACTAAAAGTTCTGTTGAAGAAGCTTCTCAAAATGCAAGTGAAAATGCACAGTTGATGAAAGAGCTTATACAAACATTGATGAATATAGTTGAAGATGTAAATAGATCTCTTGAAGAGTTTAAAATCTTAGATGAGGAGATCATTAAGATGCAACTTTCCTCAGAAACAATTGCTTCTGCAGCTGAGGAGAGTGCAGGAGCTGTAAGTGAGGTGACACAAACTATAGCGATGCAAGCAACAGCTTTTCACCAGTCTAATGCTGCTGCTAAAATGTTAGAAGAGCTTGTTGTTAAAATAGAAGAGGATAGTTCTGATGAAAGTATCGTAAATGATTTGGCTTCTGCAGCAGAGGAGTTGAGTTCAGCAATTGAAGAGATTGAAAATTCTATGACTCAAAGTATGGTTGCCCTCAATCAGATAGAAGAAGCAGCAAGTATATCCCAAGAGGATGCTGAAAAGAACAGTAAAATTGCGCTTCATGCAAATGAAGTTACAAAAAAAGTGCAGTTAACGATACAAGAGGTTAACAGTGAGATTGAAAAGATTCAAGAAAACTTCAAAGATAATGTTTCAACAATAGCAAAAGCAGGGAATGATTCTAAACAAAATTTAGCAGATAGTGAAGAGATACTTTCTCAGGCTAAAGAGATTAAAAAAAGTATTAAGTATTTAAAGAAAATTCTTAGAAAAATTGAGCTTACTATTGTTCAAACAGCAGCATTATCTATCAATGGTTCAGTTGAAGCTATGCGAGTTGGTGAACTTGGAGAAGGTTTTTCTGTTGTTAGTAATGACATCCGTAATCTAGCAGAAAACTCAGAACAAAGCTTAGACCAAATCAATGATATTGTAGATAATCTTGAAGATGAAACAGAGAGTATCATAGAAGCAATCGATAAGATGCAAGTATTAGGTATAAAAGAGGCGGAATCTCTGATAGGTTTAGCAAATGATATGGATGACAACACAAATGAGATAGCTTTTAGTGTAGAAACTTTTAAAGATATAAATATAAAACTAGAAGAGATTGAGAGTGCCCTATCTCAATCTGAAATAGCTTCTGAACAAACTGTAACAGCAGCGAATTTATCCTTGAGTAATGCAAAAGAATCTCAAGTTGCAGCAGAACATATACAGAATATTTCACAAACGATGGCAGAAAATGTAAGTGAACTTATAGAAGTGGCAGCTCTACTAAAGGATGACTAATGAAAACATCTGTATTGGCGTTTAAGCTTTTTGAAGATGTATTTTGTTTTAATACAAAAGATGTTGAGTATGTTTTTGAGTTAGAAGAGTATGAAGATGTAAAAGGATTTCATTCTAGTGTTATAGGTATTACTAAGTACAATAATGACGTAATGCTTCTTATCGATACTGCAAAATTGTATAGCGATAAGTTTTTAGATTTAGATACAGAGAAAAGTGTAGTGGTGATTCGTGATGAAAATAATAAGCACTATGGAATGATAGTAGATGAGATCACCAAACTTGAAGAGATTGAGAGTGTAAAACTTTCAGTAGATTTAAATACTGAAGATATGGTAGTGAACCATTATAAAGATAGAGAAGCTGATGAGATAGTCAGTGAGATCTATCCGCACCCACTTTTTAAAAAGTATGATATTCCTGCAATGTCAGCGGCTGTTGTAAAACAGGTAAAAGAGAGTGAAGCTAAAAGTATACAGAATAGGGCAAGTTATCTTCTCTTTAAAATTAATGATAATTCTTATGCAATCGCAGCAAAGCATGTAAAAGAGGTCTTAGAAAAAGACAGTAAACTTTTTACACTTCAAGAAAAAACATCAGGTAGTTTGAAAGGTGCAATGGCTGTTCGAGATGAGGTGATTGCTGTCGCTGAGATAGAACACTCATCTAAGAGTAGTGATATACTTGTAATAGAAATTGCAGGGAAAAAGCTCGGTATTGAAGTTGATGAGGTTTATGATATTGAAAACTTTCTACTCTCTAGTATAGAAGAAGTTGAAGGAACAAGTTCTAGTGTGGATGCTTTTTACAATCATGATGGAGATGTCATAGCTATTATAAATCCTCAGTTTTATATGAAAAACATTGAAATTCATAAACATGTAAATAATAGTACTTTTGATGATACTATACATGCCAAAAAATATGATTATCTCATCTTTTTAATGGATGGTAAAAAATATTCGATTGATATGGGTTGTGTAAGACAGGTTATAGAAACAGAAAGTTTAAGTAAAACACAATCTTCTTCTATTGTTACAAGTGAATATATAGAATTTATTGCTACATGGAACCATAGAGCTATAAATGTATTACGTTTAGATAAAGAGTTAGTTTTTGAGTGCAAGAAAGATGTAACTCAATCTATATTTATAGAGTATAAAAAGCATATTGTTGCATTTATGGTGCATGATATAGATAATATTGTATATTTAAATGAAGATGAGATTACTGAAACATCTTCAACGAAAGATAGTCTTATTAATGGAGCAATTATTTATAATGATGAAGTTATTGTCAAATTGAATGAAAAATATATTGCATCACTATCATAAAGTGGGAAAAGAATGAAAAAAAGAATACTTGTTGTAGATGATTCAGCTGTTATTAGACGCTATCTGATTAAACTCTTAGAGGGTGCTGGCTATGAAGTTGAATTTGCGAAAAATGGACAAGAAGCATTAGATAAACTAGCCCAAAGTCATTTTTCTTTAGTAACTCTAGATATAGAGATGCCTATACTCAACGGTATTGAAACTCTTAGGGAGATTATGAAAACCAAGCCTACACGTGTTCTAATGGTTAGCTCTTATGTAAGTGCAAATGCTGATGTGACATTTGAAGCATTAGACCTTGGGGCAATTGATTATATACCAAAACCGAAAAATTCTTTGGAAATTACGAAGATATCAGAAGAAATTTTACAAAAAGTGAAAAATGCATTGTTAGTTATGCCTCACTCTTTAAGACGAAATTTTGAGCCTTCTGCACAAAAAGCAATAAAGATTAGTGTTGATGTCAATATGGGGCTTGTTCTTATAGGCTCTTCTACAGGGGGGCCGCGTTTAATTGAGAAGATATGTAAAACACTTCCAAAAGATTATCCTCATGCTGTTTGTGTTGTACAACATATGCCAACAGACTTTACAGCTAATTTTGCAAAGCGCCTTAATAGTCTTTCTGCTGTTGAGGTCTTAGAAGCTGATAATGGGATAGAACTTCAAAAAGGACGGGTTATTATTGCAAAAGGTGGAAAGCATCTACATTTTAGAAAAAAATTAAAAAACTTCACTGTCTCTTTAGCATCAAATATACGAGAAAGATTTTTCACACCCTCTGTGGATGAGATGTTTTTTAGTGCATGTGAAGTATTACCAGTGAAAAATATTTTAGCTGTTGAATTAACAGGTATAGGTGATGATGGAGCTGATGGTATGCTTGAACTTCGTAAAAATGGGGCAACAACAATTGCTGAGAGTGAAAATACAGCTGTTGTTTATGGTATGCCAAAAGAAGCAGCTCTTAGAGGTGGTGCTCAAAAAGTACTAGATTTTAATGATATATTAGATGAGATATTAGATTATGGACAGTAAAATAAATTTAACACAAGAAGAGCTTGAAAAACTAGCAGAGTATCTTCAAAAAAATATAGGAATCCATTTAGAATCTCAAAAACTCTTGCGTTTTAAACGTAAAATTGAAGAGATATTTTTAAAACATAAGATTGAAAGTTTTAGTACATTTTATCATCGGTTACGATTTCTGAATTCTGAAACATTGATTCAAGATTTAACGAATGCTGTCACCGTGAATGAAACTTACTTCTGGCGTGAGCATGAGCAGTTTAATCTTTTAAGTAAAGAGGTATTACCGCAATTTATAGAAGCAAGTGGGCTAAAAACTGTACGTATTTTAGTATCACCATGCTCTAGTGGAGAGGAACTATATTCGATTATGTTAAGTATCCTTGATACTCCCGGGCTTATTGAAAGGTTAAATATTGAGATGGTTGGGATTGATATAGATTCTACAATGATTCAAAAAGCTAAAACAGGTTTGTATTCTAAACGCAGTGTAGATAAGTTACCTAAACATTTATTAGAAAAATATTTTACTAAAGTTGGTATGTTATATCAGGTAGATAAATCACTTACACATGCAGCAAAGTTTATACAGATTAATATCTTTGATGAAGGTATACAAGAGAGACTCGGGGAATATGATGTACTTTTTTCTCGAAATATGTTGATATATTTCAATGCTCGCGATAAGCAACGATGTTTTAAAACCTTTTGGAGTTTAATGAAAAAAGATGCCAAACTTTTTTTAGGTCATGCAGATGCCAATAATATAGATAAAAAGCTTTTTACTCCTATAAAAAATGGTTTTCATGTTTTTAGAAAGATTGCTTAAATATTAAACCATTTTATGAATAATATAGTTTCAATATCTGCTATTATTGAATTAATATAATATTAGCGAGTTTCTATGATAACAAAGATAAAAGATTTTTTAGGTTTCGATATAAAAAGGGAGAAGTATAAACTCTCTCATGATACCACTTTTGGAATGATAAGTGATGAGAAAAAACCTGATAAATGGGTTTTCTCTACTTGTGGTTATTGTGGTGTTGGTTGTGGTCTTTACATAGGTGTAAAAGATGGCAAAGCTGTTTACACAAAGGGAAATCCTAAGCACTTTGTAAATCAAGGTACACTCTGTCCTAAGGGACTCTCTGAACATCAGATGATTCACTCGCCTCATCGTATTGAAACGCCACTCATCCGTAAAGATGGTAAGCTTCATAAAGCGAGTTGGGATGAGACATTTACGAAGGTAAGTGATGAGTTTAAAAGGATTCAAAAAGAGCATGGTAACAAGGCTGTAGCAGTCATAGGAACAGGTCAGTTTCTTACAGAAGAGTTTTATACCCTCGGAAAATTTGTGCAGCTTGGTCTTCGCACAAATAATTATGATGGAAACACGACACTCTGTATGGCTTCTGCAGTTATGGGTTATAAACAGTCCCTTGGAAGTGATGGTCCAACAAGCTCGTATGAAGACTTTGAAAAAGCAGATACTATCTTCTTAGTGGGTGCAAATATCGCTGATAATCATCCCATCCTTACTTTGCATATCAACAAAAACAAAAATCCTAAGAAAAAAGTGATTGTAATCGATCCAAGAGCTTCCAAAACTTCACAGATGGCAGATCTCTATGTTCCGATTAAGCCACGTACCGACTTGGCACTCTATAATGGTCTTGCATACATAGTGATGGAGCAGGGTTGGGAAGATGAGGGTTACATTAGAGCAAATACCAATGGTTACAAAGAGCTTAAACGCCACCTCCAAGATTATCCACCACAAGAGGTAGCAAATATTACAGGTATAGATGTAAAAACACTCTATGAACTTGCACGTCAATTTGTAGCGACTGATGCAGTACTTACTGGTTGGACTATGGGGATTAACCAATCTTTTATGGGAACAGATACAGTCAGTGCCATCATTAACCTACACCTTTTAACAGGGCATATTGGTCGTGAGGGAGCTGGTCCTTTTAGTATCACGGGACAGTGTAATGCTATGGGAACTCGTGAGGTAGGTTTTACTTCCTCCCTTCCAGGGTATAGAAACTTTGGAGATGAGAAAGCTCTTAAAGAGTATGCTTCTATAGTTAATGTTCCTGAAGAGATTATTCCGCATGAGCGTGGTTATAAATATGCTGAGATTATTGATGCGATTGATCGTGGTGAGATTAAAGCACTCTGGATTACTGCGACAAATCCACTTGTAAGTTTTGTTAACCAAGACAAACTCCGTAAAACACTTGCAAAGCTTGACCTACTTGTAGTGCAAGATGCTTTTTTTAGTGATACTGCTCAGATAGCAGATGTTATCTTCGCTGCTGCTACATGGGGTGAGAAAGAGGGTGTTTACACAAACTCAGAACGTCGTTGTAATAAGGCAAACAAGGCAGTTGAGCCTCTTGGTGATTCTAAGGGTGATTTTAATATTGTCTTAGAGTTTTCAAAATATTTTGATGGCGTTCATAAGATGCTTTTTGATGGCTGGAGTGAACCTCGTGATGCTTTTAATGAATGGAAAAAAGTAAGTAAGGGACAACTCTGTGACTATAGTGGTATGAGCTATGAGCTTATAGAGGAGAAAGGTGGAATTCAGTGGCCTTGTAATGAGGAGCGACCTGATGGTACAAAAAGACTTTACACTCCAGAGATTCCTTTTAGAACGCCAGATCAAAAGGCAAATCTTCTCTGTTTAGAGTGGCACCCTATGGCTGAACCTATAAGTCTAAAGTTTCCAGTTATCTTAAACACGGGTCGTACAGTGGAGCAGTGGCACACTCGTACCAAAACGCGAGCTATCGATATACTCGATAATTTAGCACCAGAGGCATGGGTAGATTTAAGTCCTAAAGATGCAGCTAGAATGAAAGTGAAATCTGGCGATAGAATGGCACTGAGCTCCCCTCGTGGTCGTGTTGAAGATGTTGTGGTGAGAGTAACTGGAAGTGTAAGAGAGGGGAGTGTATTTGTCCCTTTTCACTTTAATGAGCAACTTGTCAATACTCTGACAAATGAGAGCTTCTGTCCAAAATCTGGTGAGCCAAACTTTAAACAAACAGCCATCCAACTTCACTCAGAGGAAGTTCCTGATGGACTTACTTTAGAGGAGCAGGAGGTGAGTGGTGCTATTATTCACCATAAAGTGCTTTTTGAGGGTGTGATGTTTAAAGAGAAAGAAAAAGTATAGATGGCTAAAAAATAGGCAGATATTTGGATATAACTGCCTAAAAAAGATTATAATCTTATCAATATACAGACTGGAGTTATAATCAACTATGGATGCACTACAACAAGCTTACGAAGCACGAAGTAAAAAAATCAATAAAATTGAAAAGATAAAAGACTCAAAAATACCACAAGAGGCTTATGATATGCTCGATGAGTATGCAGCCAATGGTTTTGATTCTGTGCCAGAAGAGGATAAATCTTATTTTTTAAAATGCTTTGGTATCTACTATCGTGCTGCAACTCCTGAAAAATTTATGTTAAAACTCCGTATACCTGGTGGATTTATGAACTCTTCACAAGCAAAAGTGATTGGGGCATGTGCTAAAGAGTTTGGAGAAGATTATATAGATCTGACAACTCGTCAGCAATGTGAACTTCGCTATCTTAGTATAGAGTCTTTGCCTATTATCATTAAAAGACTTGATGAGGTTGGCATTTCAGCATATCAAACAGGTGTAGATAATATACGTGGCATTGTGGCTGATCCTTTTGATGATCTTGCTTTTGATAATGTCATCCCATCACATAAAACACTCCTGAAAATTCAAGATATCTTTTTAAAAAATACTGAGTGGATCTCTACACTCCCTAGAAAGTTTAA
Source organism: Sulfurimonas sp. (assembly GCA_027063645.1). Taxonomy (GTDB): domain Bacteria; phylum Campylobacterota; class Campylobacteria; order Campylobacterales; family Sulfurimonadaceae; genus Sulfurimonas. The sequence goes on along the minus strand of JAMORK010000046.1, from coordinate 34,366 downwards.
CACCTCTATCACTGGAAACTTATCGAATCGCTGTAATGTATATGGTAATGATTGTTGTTTTGTTCTTGCACAAAAAGAGGGAATGTTTGGCTACAACCTTTATCTTGGTGGAAGAGTTGGTGTTATAGCAAAAAAAGCGGGTATCTTTTTAAAGGATGAGTCCGAAGTTTTAGCTGTATTTAGTTCTATTACCGATCTATTTAAACGCTATGGCTTTAGAGATAATCGTAACAAAAATCGTCTCCATTTTCTCATAGAAGCTGTTGGGATGGATGAGATGGCAAAGGCTATCCGTGAGAATGCAAGGATTGATTTTGCAAGTGCCGGTGAGACAATGACCACAATGGACTATGTAGAGCCAGATCATGGAAAAATCCAACTTCGTAATGGAACACTTGGTGTACATGTTGTTGTACCATCGGGAATATTTAAAGGGAGTGCACTTCTAAGAGCCGGAGAACTCTCAGAGACTTATGGAGATGGTGAGCTGCGTTTTGATATGGAGCAGAGTTTTTACATCATGGGTATAAAAAATCTTGAAGATCTTTTAGCGGAAGATTTTTTTTTAGAGTATAAAAATGTAGATACACCATATTTTAATCATCTTATCGCTTGTTCAGGAACTGAGCACTGCCCTTTTGGTGTGATTGAAAATAAAAATGATGCGATTGCTATGGCACAGTATTTAAGTGAAAATGTCTCTCTTGAAAGTGGACGTGTGCGTATGTACTGGTCAGCCTGTGTGAAAGGTTGTGGTATCCACGGGCTTGGTGATATTGGATTTGAGGGGTGTAAAGCAAAAGTAGAGGGTGTGAATGGTTCAGGTGTGCATATTTTACTTGGTGGAAAACTTATGGGTGAATCAACAGAAGGACATACTGTTATCAAATCTGCTCCATTAGAGTATGCAAAATACTATGTTGAGTCTATCATGCTAGAGTATAGAAAACATCGTAGAGATGGGGAGCATTTTGAAGCTTTTTATACACGAGTGCTTAAGAATTATACCCATGCAAATATAGGTTTTATGATGATGCTTCAGGCTTATTTTAGAGCGAAAAATATTGAAATTGATTTTGGTTTTTATGAAAAAGTACTTACTGGAAGAAATGAAGAGTTTGAAGTTTTTGAGCTTGGTCGTAAGCTTTATTATCAACTCTCAAAACAAGAAGCATACTCTGCATATGAGCGATTTACCAATGTAAATAAGCGTGAAAAACTTGAAGATATTAAAAAATTAGTACCAAATATAGATGAAAATATTGCACAAATGTTAGACCTTATTTTACACTCTAATGAGAACAGAAGAGCAGTCGTTTTTTCAGAAATTATGCCATTTATTATGCTTTATACGAAGTAGTCAGTTTGCTCAAAGCAGATTTAAAGAGATTTTTTAGTATAATTCACGGATTTTTATAAAAAGGTGTATGCATGACTAATAACAAACGTGTTTTAGTAAAGTTTTCAGGTGAAGCTCTTGCTGGTGAGGCAGGTCATGGGATTGACACAAAGATTTTAAAGTATATCGCCCAAGAGATTAAGTCTCTTGTTGATGCTGGCATTGAAGTTGGTATTGTTATTGGTGGTGGAAATATTATCCGTGGTGTGACAGCTGCACAAGATGGCATTATTAAGCGTACATCGGGTGACTATATGGGTATGCTTGCTACTGTTATCAATGGTGTAGCGATGCAAGAAGCTTGTGAGTATGCAGGACTTGAAGTTCGTATGCAAACTGCTATCAAAATGGAACAAATTGCAGAGCCTTACATTAATCGTAAAGCAACACGTCATCTTGAAAAAGGTCGTGTAGTGATTTTTGCAGCAGGAACAGGAAACCCTTTCTTTACAACAGATACAGCTGCAACACTTCGTGCAGTAGAGATAGGTGCTGAAGTGATTATAAAAGCAACAAAAGTTGATGGCGTTTATGATAAAGATCCTGTAAAGTACAGCGATGCAGTTAAATTAAATGAGCTTACATATGATCAGGCTCTTCAAGATCATATCAAAGTGATGGATGATACATCAATTGCTCTAGCAAAAGATAACTCTCTTCCAATCATCGTTTGTGACATGTCAATAGAGGGAAATCTTCTCGATATTTTAAATGGCAATATGGCAAATTGCTCAATCGTAAAATAAATTCAAAGGAAAAAAATGAAAGTTGAAGAATTAACAGCAAAAGTTTTAAATGATAATCCAAATATGGATAGATACCAATTAGCAATAGCAGTAGCAACTCGTTGTGACCAGCTTGAAAATGGTGCAACAAGTAAATTAAATATTGATCCAAATAGCATCAAGTCAGTAGATTTGGCACTTATGGAAATCGCAGAAGGCCTTGTAGTAGTTAAGGGCTTTGTAGATATAGAAAAGTAAACACTTGCCGCTGAGTCAAGTAAATATAGACAAGGTCAAACATCTTCATGATGTTGACTCAGCATCCTCCTACCTTTTTTCACAAATAGAAAAAACTCCCGAATTAGAAAAAGCACTTCAATACTCCATAGAAGCTCATAAACATCAGTTTCGTAAAAGTGGTGAGCCTTATATTATTCATCCTATTTTAGTAGCATCTATTGTATCATCTATCACAGATGATGAATCTATGGCAATTGCTGCTCTTTTGCATGATGTAGTTGAAGATACAGAAACAAAAATAGAAGAAATTGGTGAGCTTTTTGGTAAGGATGTTGCACATCTTGTTGAGGGATTAACAAAGATAGATATCATTCGTGATGCGGAGCTTATCCCCTCATACTCTGATGAGAAACTTGTGGTCTCTGCACTTACATTTAGGAAGATGCTAATCGCAAGTATAGAGGATGTTCGTGTTTTAGTGGTAAAACTTTGTGATAGACTTCACAATATGCTTACACTTGATGCCTTAGCTGAGCATAAACAAAAACGTATTGCAGAAGAGACTCTTGTTGTTTATGCCCCAATTGCTCACCGTTTGGGTATCAGCTTTTTGAAAAACATCTTAGAAGATTTGAGTTTTGGGTATCTGTTTCCTGAAGAGAAACATCATATAGATAACTATCTCGATACAAACTATCATGCCATAGAGATGAAACTCAACGATTTCAAAGAATCGATCACAAAACTGCTTATCAAAAATGGCTTTTGTGAAGATGATTTTGAAGTACTCTCACGCATTAAACACCGTTACTCTATCTACTTGAAGATGCAAAGAAAGGGTGTAAGTATCGATGAGGTACTTGACCTTTTAGCAGTAAGAATTTTAACAACAGATGCAGTGAAGTGTTACAATATTTTAGGGCTTATACATCTTAATTTCCGTCCACTTGCATCGCGTTTTAAAGACTATATCTCAGTGGCTAAAGATAATGGCTATCAAACTATCCATACTACTGTTTTTTATAATACTGCTATTTTTGAGGTGCAGATAAGAACACATGAGATGCATAAAACTGCTGAACTTGGAGTTGCTGCTCATTGGAAATATAAATCGGGTGGCAACAATGTCAAACTCGACTGGCTCGATAACTTACAGTATCAAAACGAAAGTGTAGAAGATTTTTATGCACTGATAAAAAATGATTTGTACTCGGAAGATATTTCTGTATTCTCACCAACGGGAGATGCTTTTACACTGCCTCGTGGTGCAGTAGCACTTGATTTTGCTTATGCAGTGCATACTGAAGTGGGAAATAAAGCAGTAGGGGCCCTTGTTAATAAGACAAAATCTTCTCTACTTACAGAGTTGAATAATGGTGATATAGTAAAAATAATCACAGATGAAAAAGTTATCACAAGATGCTCTTGGCTAGATGCTGTGCAAACATCAAAAGCACAGACAAATATGAAGCTCAATTGTAATGCACGTATTCGTGAGATAAACCAAAAATCAAGCATATCAATTGTAGCGACTGCGATGAATCTTAACCCATCAAGAGTAGAGGAGTGGTTTGAGGCACACCATTGTGACAGTGTTTCAAGTATCCCTACTGATATAGAGCAGTTTAAAAATGTCATACACAAATATGTTACAGAGATAAGTCAAAATAATCGTTTCCACGGTTTTATATCTCGTCATAGATTTAAGTTAAAAAGTTATGAGATAGCTGGCTTAGAGATCTATTCAAGTAAGAGTATTAATGATGTAGTATTTGATTATTGTTGTCATCCAAAAACTGGTGATGAAGTGATGGCGTTTTTAGAAAAAGGGAAGGCTCATGTTCATCATAAGATGTGTAAAAATGCAGGGAAACTTTTAGAAGAGAAAGCTCCTATGGTTTTTGTGAAATGGGCAGGACAAAAACTTTATAACTACAAACTTATAGCTTCATTACATAATGAAAAAGGAGCACTTGCTGAGTTCTTAAGTTATTTGGTGAAGTTAAATATAGATATTAATTCTATTGAACTTGGAAAAGAGAGTGTTGATTATACGAAGTACTGTGAGCTTGGTTTTGAAGCAAAAGAAGCAGATATTAATGCATTGCGCGCTAAAATAGAGTCCAAAATAAAAGTGATACACTTAATCCGTACCGATGATGCGTACAGATAGATAAAATTTTACAAAAAGAGAAGATAAGAGATGATACAAGAAGCCTTAAGAGAGATACAAAGAGGTTGTGCAGAGATAATCGACATAGAGAGAATAGAAAAACTTTTAAAAGCATACTATGATGAGGGTAAAACTTATACAGTAAAAGCTGGTTTTGATCCAACTGCACCAGATTTACACCTTGGACATACTGTTCTTTTACAAAAACTTGCAACATTTCAAAAATATGGTGGTCGTGTACAGTTTCTTATAGGAAATTTTACAGCTACTATTGGTGATCCTACTGGAAAAAGTGCTACTAGAAAAGTACTGAGTGATGATGATATTGTAAAAAATATTGCTTCATATACCTCTCAGGCTTTTAAGATTTTAGATGAGTCTAAGACAGATATTGTTTACAATAAAGAGTGGTTAGAAGCTCTAGGAGCTGCTGGGATGCTACAACTTGCTTCTAACTTGACAGTTGCACGTATGTTAGAACGCGATGATTTTTCAAAACGCTATGCAGCTCAAGCTCCAATTGCTGTGAGTGAATTTATGTATCCATTACTTCAAGGTTACGATTCTGTACACTTAAAATCTGATATAGAGATAGGTGGGACAGACCAGAAGTTTAACCTTTTGATGGGTCGCCAACTTCAAAAAGCATATGAGATTAAAAAGCAACAAGCTGTTTTAATGATGCCGATTTTAGAAGGTCTTGACGGTGTGCAAAAAATGTCTAAATCTTTAGGGAATTACATCGGTGTTACAGATGAAGCAAACGATATGTTTGGAAAAATTCTTAGTATCTCTGATGATTTAATGTGGCGTTATTTTGAGCTTTTAAGTACACAATCTTTAGAAGAGATAGCGAAGATTAAAGAGGGTGTAGAAAATGGTTCACTTCATCCTAAAAAAGTAAAAGAGTCTTTAGCTCTAGAAATTACTGCAAGATTCCACGATGAAGCTGCTGCAAAAAATGCAAAAGATGAGTTTGAAAAAGTACATGCCAAAAGTCAAATTCCAACAGATATTGCTGAATTTAGTTGTGATGGAGAGATTTGGATAGCTAAAGCCTTGGTAGATTGTAACATTGAGCCATCAACTTCTCAAGCTAGAAGAGATATTAAGCAAGGTGGCGTTAAAATAAACCAAGAAAAAGTAACAGATGAAAAGTTACAACTTTCAACAGGAGAGTATCTCCTCCAAGTTGGAAAAAGAAAATTTGCAAAATTGAAGGTAAACTAATGAGTTTTGAATCTTTAAAAATTGGAAAATATACAATTCCTAAGCCTATTGTTCAAGGTGGTATGGGTGTTGGTCTCTCTTGGGATCAGCTTGCTGGTACAGTTTCAGCAAATGGTGGACTTGGTGTTATATCGGCTGTTGGAACAGGATATTATAAAAACAAAGAGTATTCTAAAAAGCTAGTTTCTGATCGTCCATTAAGTGAGGCTAATTTTTATTCTCCAGAAGGTTTTAAAGCAATTATAAAAAGTGCTCGTGGTATTTGTGGTGATAAACCTCTTGCAGCAAATATTTTGTATGCTATTAATGATTATGGTCGTGTTGTTCGTGATGCTTGTGAAGCAGGTATTGACATCATTATTACAGGTGCTGGACTTCCTACAAATATGCCAGAGTTTACAGAGGGTTATCCTGATGTTGCCCTTGTACCTATTGTTTCTTCTGCGAAAGCACTTAAAATCATCTGTAAACGTTGGAAAAAACGCTACGATAGAATTCCTGATGCTGTAGTAGTTGAGGGTCCTAAATCTGGTGGACACCAAGGTTTTACTTATGAGCAGTGTAAGATGGAAGAGAACCAACTTGAAAACATTGTTGGACCGGTTGTAGAAGAAGCAGCACTTTGGGGAGATATTCCAGTAATTGCAGCAGGTGGTGTTTGGGATAAAAACGACATTGAAGATATGATGAGCCGTGGTGCTAAAGCTGTTCAAATGGGTACGCGTTTTATTGCCACTTATGAATGTGATGCACATGCAAACTTCAAAAAAGTGTTACTTGATGCAAAAGAGGAAGATATTCAACTTATGAGTTCTCCTGTTGGTTACCCAGCACAAGGTATTCGAACTAACCTTACAAAACTTGTGGAAAAACGCGAAGGGCCTGCCATTAAATGTATATCTAATTGTGTTGCTCCATGTAATCGTGGTGAAGAGGCAAAAGTAGTTGGTTTTTGTATAGCAGATAGACTTTCAGATGCTTATGAAGGAAACCTTGAAACTGGTCTTTTCTTCTCAGGTACAAATGGTTACAAAGTTAATGAGATTATCTCAGTAGAAGAACTTTTAAACAAACTTATGGAGGGTGAATAAGTACTAGATGCTTCGTTCACTTCTCCTCCTTTTACTACTGACATTTTCCCTTTTTGCACTCTCAAATAGTGCCATACTTAAACGTGCAAATGGGTTCGTAAATTCAAGTAACAAAAGTAATCAGTTCCGTGCTTATAACGACTACAAAAATCTTTACCTTCGTGCTTTAATGAATGAAGACTCTCAATTGCGTTTGAGTGCACTTAAAGGGATTGTTAAGAGTGGAAATAAGCTTCGTATTGATGTGTCTCAGTACGAAAAAGAGCTTCAACAAAGAAAACCTAAGTCTGTATATAAAGCCCCAAAATCAAAAAAAACTTCTACTAAATCAAAGAAAAAGATTAAAGTAACATCTTCCCATAAACTCAAATCAATTCGTTGGGATAATGGAAGACTTGTTTTGAAGTTTGACAAGAAGCTCTCCTCGAAACAGATCAATTATTTTACCCTTTATGACCCAAAGAAAAAGCGTTATAGATATGTATTTGATATTCATGCCTCTATGCTTACAAAATCACAAAATCTTCGTAAAAAAGGTATAGATAGAATTAAACTTGCACAGTATAATTCAAATACACTGCGTTTAGTGATTGAAGATTCATCTAAAGTCAATATCCATTTTAAAAGAGAGCTTTCTAAGCTTATTATCAATTTTTCTCTCAAAAATTCTTCTAAGCCAGTTGCAAAAAAAGAGTACCCAAAAAGACTCGATAGAAGTAAAGTGATCGTTATCGATGCAGGTCATGGTGGAAAAGATCCAGGTGCAATAGGCTATAAACACTATAGAGAGAAAGTTGTAGTACTTCAGATAGCACAAACACTAAAAAATATTTTAAGATCTCGTGGTTACAAAGTGTATATGACAAGAGATAAAGATAAGTTTGTAAAACTAAGCAATCGCACTAAATTTGCAAATAGAAAAAAAGCAGATATTTTTGTGAGTATTCATGCTAATGCTGTCAGTAAAAAAAATGCATCTAGAGCAGAGGGGATAGAGTGTTATTTTCTTTCAACATCGCGTTCTGAAAGAGCAAAGCGAGTAGCAGCCAAAGAGAACTCGGCAGATTTAAGTGATGCAAATTTCTATGGAAAATCTGCCTTTTTGAATACACTCAATTCTCACAATATTATAGCATCAAATAAATTAGCTATTGACCTGCAACGTGGGATGTTGGCATCACTCAATAAGAAGTATAAACATGTAAAAGATGCGGGAGTAAGAGATGGACCATTTTGGGTACTTGTAGGTGCTCAGATGCCATCTGTACTTGTTGAGGTTGGATTTATATCACATCCAAAAGAAGCAAAAAATTTGGTCAATAAAAAATATCAAAAAACTCTTGCTCAGGGTTTAGCAAATGGAATTGAGAGATATTTTTTAAATAACTAAAAGAGGATTAGTCCTCTTTTTTATAATCAAGTGAACCAGCACGAGATTCTTTGTCGTTTATAAGTCTTTCAATCTGTTGTTTTACTTTATCGTATCTATATTGCTCTTTAAAGCCTTGAATTCTTCCACCCGCAGCATTTGGGTGTCCACCACCATTTGCCCACTCTTTAGAGATTTGAGCTACACTTACATTGTTATTTGCTCTTAGACTCATCGTCCCTCTATAGCTTACATCAACGATAAAATCGTATTCAGGGTAAGTTGTTAAAAAGCCATTTCCAACGATAGAAGTATTGCCTACTCCATAGCTAAGATAACCTCTGTAGCCTTTGTAGTATATTGTTTTATCTGATCTAAGTTCACCTAAAAGTTTTACAACATACTTTGTTGCTAGGTTATCGAGGGTGTCGTTTTTATCTTCTTTAAAGAATGCTTTTTTAAGTGAATGTATCTGCTCATCAAGAACAATATTTGCATCCTCTTTATCTATAAAAGTAGCCGCTTCTAAAAGAAGGGAGAGCTTATAGTTTGAATCCGCATCTGCAAACATAACACGGTTGAGTTCTCGCGTTTCTGTAACTAGGCGCATACATACTTTTCCAAATTCAAAGTTTTCTTTCTCCTCTTGTTTCCATAAATCTACAGCATTAACTATATCTACATATTTACACATCCAAGATGGTTCATCAAATTCAAAATGCTCTTTTGCATAGTCATAGACTATTTTTGTTGCACATCTTGTTGTATCAAGATAGTACCAATCATATTTTTTTGCACTCTCTTCACCACTACCATGATGGTCAAGAAGGGTGATTTTTACCTCTTGCTTGTTATCATTTAGTTTGTTAACCTCTTTGTTAAGCCAACGTGATTCATCTGCAGTAAGATTTAAATCTGAGATAAGTATAAGAGCACTCTCTTTAGAACTTTTGATAGCTTCTAAAATCATATCAAGTTTCTCTTTGACCTCTGCACCATAGTTTGCATTATAATTAACTATATCGTAAGGAGTGTACTTCATAACAAGTTGACAGCTGTAACCGTCAAGATCGATATGGGAGAGATGGTGAATTTTCTTTTGCATTATTAGCCTTGTATTAATTTGTAGTATTTGTTGTATTGATTGAGATGGAGCCCATCACTTCAAAGGTTGCAGAGGAGTCTATCTCTGCATGGGAAAGTGTTACAACATCGAGTGAAAAACGCTCAAATATCTCTGCAACACCACGACGTAATTGTGGATCAACTATGATTACAACAGGTGAAACTCCTTTTTGAAGGAGTTCAGCTGCTTTGGTAGATGTTGCTTGTATTAGAGCATTAATCTCACCAACATTGAGCATAAGGTTTCTCATACCATCTTGCTCTTGAGATTTTTCAAGCATTAATTGCTCAGAGTTTGTATCGAAAGTTAAAAGCCTGATAACACCATCTTCACTAGAATACATCTGAGTGATGATACGTGAAAGTTTTGCTCTTACCTGCTCAGTAATAACCTCTACATTTTTTGTATACTCTGCAATATCTGCGATAGTTTCTAAAATAGTGAGCATATCTTTAAGAGGAATTTTCTCATGAAGCAGGGCTTTGAGTATACGTTGAATAAGTCCTATGCTAGCAACTTTTAAAACATCATCAATAATAACAGGAAAGTCATTTTTAATTTTGTCTATAAGTGTTTGTACCTCTTGTCGAGTCAGTAAATCTTCCGCATTACGTTTGATAAGCTCACTCATATGTGTAGAGATGACTGTTGCTGGATCTACAACTGTATAGCCATTAATGATGGCATCCTCTTTAAGTTCTGGTGCTATCCAAAGTGCATCAAGTCCAAAGGCAGGCTCTTTTGTAGCTTCACCTGAGATCTCACCCGTTGCCATTCCACTATCCATGGCTAAAAATTTATCTGGTTGAATTTCACCCTCACCGATACTCACACCCTTGAGAAGGATTTGGTACTGTTGGGGTTGAAGATGAAGATTGTCGCGTATACGAACCTGTGGCATTAAAAAGCCAAAATCTGATGCGATTTTTCTACGCATAGAACGGATACGCTCAAGGAGATCTCCCCCTTGAGAATCATCAGCTAAACGGATGAGCTGATAGCCTAAGGTTAGTTCCAACATCTCCACCTTGAGTATATCTTCAAGAGCACTCTCTTCCTCTTTTGCAATCTCTTCATGAGATTTTTTCGGACGAATAGCGTCTTTTTCTTTATTGATCTGCTCTTGAGATTTTTTCCCTACTAGGTTTTCAACATCTAAGATACTTAATTCACCTTTGTCAAATTTGTAGATAGCCCATCCAAGAGAGGCAAAAAGGATTCCTACAAATCCCATAGAAGCAGTAGGAAGACCTGGGACAAGTGCAAAAAGGATCATAATAAACCCAACAATCATCATGATTTTCGCATTTCCAACCATCTGATTGATTGTTCCCTCTGCAAAATTATCACCATCGCTGGAACTTCTTGTAATCATAATACCAGTGGCTGTAGAGATGATAAGTGCAGGAATTTGTCCAACAAGACCATCACCAATAGTAAGAAGTGTAAAGGTTGAAGCAGCATCTCCAACACTCATATCGTGTTGAAAAACACCAATAAGAAAACCACCAATGATGTTAATCAGGGTAATAATAATACCCGCAACAGCATCCCCTTTGACAAACTTACTCGAACCATCCATTGCACCATAGAAGTTAGCATCTTGGAGTATCTCTGCACGACGAGCTTTTGCTTGAGCATCATCTATGAGTCCAGCATTTAAATCGGCATCAACGGCCATCTGTTTTCCTGGCATAGAATCAAGTACGAAACGAGCTGCAACCTCTGCAACCCTTGTGGAACCTTTAGTGATAACCATAAAGTTAATAAGAACTAAGATAGAAAAGACAATGATTCCGATCACATAGTTCCCACCTACAACAAAGTCACCAAAGCTGGTGATGATATCACTTACAGCATCGGGTCCTTCACTACCATGACTCAAGATCATTCTTGTTGTCGCGATATTTAGTGAAAGCCTAAAAAGTGTCAGGATAAGAATGAGTGTAGGAAATGTGGTCAAGTCTGTTGGCTTTGGAACATAAAGCGAGATAAGTAATATCAAAACTGCAAACGCCATAGAAACAGTCAGTAAAACATCGAGCATAGCCGATGGAAGGGGTACTATAATAATAGCTAAAATTGCCATAACAAAAATAACAACACTAAGGTCACGTTGCCCTAGTAAGAAGTTTAGTGTTGTACCAATCTGTTGTCTAAGTGTGAGTTTTTTTGCCAAACAAAATACCTAGTCTAGAATATCTGCAAGAGTAAGTTCTGCTAGAAAATGGTCTATCTTCCCTTGTAGTCTGTTAAGAAAAGGCCAGATAGCACAGATATCTGCCTTGTCAGAGGGGCAATCATTAACAGAAGATGCACAATCAAATACAGCTGGAGCTTTCCCCTCCACACAGGTCATAATACTAAGCATACTAATATCTTTTGGGTCGCGTTCTAGTATAAAACCACCATTGACACCCTTGTATGATTTAAGGATGTTTCCTTTTGCAAGAGATTGTAAAATCTTTGCTAAAAAACTTTTGGATATTGTCAAATCACGAGAGAGTGTTTCACTGTCTTTTGGTGATGTGGCTTTAGATAAAACAATAAGTGAAAGTATTGCATACTCACTGGCACGTGTAATTAACATAATTGAAAAACTTTATATTGTATTTTAGATTGTAAGATTATAGCTAAAGAAGTTAAAAAGAGTATTATGGATGAGGAACAATTTGCTTTCCCTCTCACAATAGCTTGGATATTAGATAAAATAAAGATAAATTTAGCTATAATCCCACTTCAACTTTCTGCAGATATGCATTAATGTTAGATTATTATACCCATCAGGAGGCTATTATGGCTTTAGATTCGGCTAAAAAACAAGAAATAGTTGCAAAATACGGACGTAATGAAAACGACACTGGTTCAAGTGAAGTTCAAATTGCATTACTTACTGAAAGAATTGCAGAGTTAACAGAGCACTTAAAAATATTCAAAAAAGATCACGCATCACGTTTAGGACTTCTTAAACTTGTTGGTCAACGTCGTCGTTTAATGAAATACTTCAAAAGAACTCAAAAAGATGCTTACAATAAATTAGTATCAGACTTAGGTATTAGAGATAACATCTAATTCCAACCGTTTCTTCTAGTATCCTCTTGTTAGAGGGTACTTCTTTTCTTCCCACTTCCCACAATAAAATCAAAACAAATAATAAAAAAATACTAAAACTTCAAAAAATATTGCTGTTTTAATTTAATTTTAGTTTTTAAAGAGTATTCTACAAGTAATTAATTTTTCGTGGAGGTTTACAGTGTCAAAAAATAATGATCATGATATAAATACCGAAGGTTTGACATTTCTAGATGATGGAGAGGTTCTTTACAATGATTTGTACCTTTTATCTGAAACTGATGAGAAGGGTATTGTAAAGTATGCAAGTGATTCTTTTCTAAAAGTTGCAAATATTAAAAAAGAAGAGCTTCTAGGACAACCACATAATGTTGTTCGTCATCCAGATATGCCTCGTGCTGCATTTAAATCTCTTTGGGATGATGCTCAAAGTAAAGGTTTTTGGACAGGGATTGTAAAAAATGCTCGTAAAGGTGGTGGATACTACTGGGTATATGCAACAGTACTTCGTTCAGTAGATAAAAATGGCAATACTAAATATGTTTCTATTAGAGTAAAACCATCTCGTGAAGATATTAAAAAAGCTCAAGAGCTTTATGCAACATTAGACTAGGCAAAAGGATTTCGTAATGGCATTAGTGAAAAAAGGTAACTCAAGCTCAGCTTCAGCAGTTGTAGCATCAGGTAACGATAAAAGAAAACAAAGAACATTAGCAAAACAGCAACAGATTAGTGAAAGTATTGCAGGTGTGTCAATGACTATACTTGAAAATGCACAAGAGAGTGTAAGTGCTATTGAAGAGTTAAAATCTTCTATGGAACAGATCGCTACAGCAGCAGAAGAGAATAGTGGAGCAAGTGAGCAAGCATTAGTAAATGTAAAAAGTATCAACTCCAATATTAACAAGATGAACTCTACGATTGAAACGGTGATCTCTTCAACACTTGCAGCTGGTGATAGTATCTTAGGCTCTGTAGGAAAAGTAAATAATTCTGTTGAGAGAATGGATAATGCAGTTACAGTTGCAAAAGCTAGTTCAACAAAAAGTGAAGAGCTTAAAGTAAGTTCACAAAACATTGGGGATGCTGTAGGCTTTATCGCTAAGATTGCAGATCAGACAAATCTACTTGCTTTAAATGCTGCTATTGAAGCATCACGTGCAAAAGAGCATGGAAAAGGTTTTGCAGTTGTTGCTGATGAGACACGTGCTTTAGCTGGTGAGAGTGAAAAAAATGCTGAGTTTATCTCTGAGCTTGTTAATAAAATTCAAGGAAGCATTGACAATATTATTAAAAGTATTGGTGTGACAACTGACATCATCTCCGACAATGGAACGAAGGGAAATTCACTTAGTTTTAAAATGGAAGAGCTTTCTAAAATTGCTATCTATTCTGTTGAAGCAGCACGTAGTGTAAGTACATATACAGATAGACTTGGTGACCTAGTTGGCAAGATCAATGATGGTTCTCAAGATATTGCAAATGCATCAAGTGAGATAGCACTCTCTGTTGAGAAAACTTTAAATGGTATTGAAGTGCAATCAGATGCACTTGCTCAAACAGAAGATGATATCAAAGATCTTTCCTCTTTAGCAGAAGAGTTAAAATACTCTACAGATACTATGAAGTCTGCTGAAGATATTGCACTCTCTGCTGATACTATTGGTGGAAACATGGACGATATCCAAAATGCCTTAGAAGATGTTACTGAAGCACTCAATCAAATTGAATCTTCATCACACACAACAAATCAAAGTGCACTAAATAACAAAGAACTTATAGAAGCTGGTGTTGATGCTGCTAGAGATATAGACAAACTTATAGATATCGCAAGACGTAACTTTGACCTTCTTAAAATTTCATTTAATGATGTAAAATCAATAGTAGTAGAGATTCGATCTTCTTTTAGTGATTCTATCAATCAAGGTAATTCTGCAGCAGATGAGCTTGATATCATTGTAAAAGAGACAAAAAGTGTTGATAAAACAGTAGGAAATATCTCTAACTCTATTGTTCAGTTAAATATGCTTGCAATTAGTGGTTCGATTGAAGCTGCCCGTGCTGGTGACTTTGGAAAAGGTTTTGCAGTAGTAAGTTCAGATATCCGTAACCTTGCAAAAGATTCTAGCTCAAACACTGAAAAAATTAATGATATTGTTGAATCTATGAACTCTGAGATAGATATTGTAAAAACAAACTGGAACAACCTTTTAACATCTCAAAGTCAAGAACAAAATACAATCGATACGCTAATAGCAGATATTGGAACTATCTCTGATATGTTAGTAGATTTACTAGATAGATATACAGGGCTTAAAGCTGTAAATGATCAAAACCTTGAGGGGATGAATCAGGTAAATATTGGTGTAAGTGAGATACAAAAAGCGGTAGAGCTTAGTGCAAGAAACGCGATGGAATCTCGTAAAGCGAGTGAACTCATTATTGAAACTGTCTCACATATTAGTGAGGGTGTTGAAGAGCTTGCTGTAATGGCAGATGAACTACAACAAGGGTAAAGTAGGTAAATAAATGGAAGTCCAAGAGATACTAATCATTAAAAATGGTGCAGAAAATTATGGTGTATCAACACAAGATATAAACCAGATCTCTCGTGTACCTATTCTTATGCCACTTCCATTAAGACCTGCTGGTGTAAGAGGACTTTGTGCAGTTGCTGGAAATATTGTTTCATTGCTAGATTTAAATCTTTTGATTGGGATGTCTGAGGTTGATTATGCTGCAGATAAAACAAGACTTTTAAGTTTAAATGATAGTTATGCAAGCAATGCACTTTTAGTAAGTGAAGTTTACAATACAGTAGAGATAGACCAAGCAAATATAGAGTATATAGAACAAGAAGATGATCCTGTTATAGCGATATATAAATATGAAGATATGCTAGTGCAAGTGATCTCTCTAGAAAAACTTATAGCCAAAGTCAATAGTGTAAAGATTGATGCCAAAGAGATTAAAAATGGTAAGGTCAAACAAGAGCTTGAAAAAGAGATTGAATCGCATAGATTTCTTATCTTTTCAATGTATAGAGAAAAGTTTGCCTTAAATATCGACTACCTTCAGGAAATTATATTAGCTGATCAAGAGATTACTGAGATAGTAGGCAGTTCAGATGAGGTGATGGGTCTTATAACATTACGTGATGAACTGTTGATGGTGATTGATTTAAGAAAATATTATGGCTTTGATGCAAATAAAAGTGAAAAAAATCGTATCTTAGTCGCTTCACATAATGGTAAAAAAGTGGGCCTATTAATTGATGAAATTATAGATATAAAAAACTTTCTTATAACTGATGTTGAGTATATGAATGAAACATTAGATCAAGCGAAGATAACGGGAGTAATCCATGATTCAAATTCACTTATCTCTTTCTTTGATGGAACGGTCTTAGAGAATATATTTAAAGAGAATGATGCATTTATAGATCATGAGGTTAAAGAGACTCTCTCTAATGGTGATGATTTTGCAATGGAAGTGATAGTCTTTAAGCTTAATGGCAAAGAGTATGCCTTTGATGTAGCTAATGTTGATGAAATTATAGATATTGTACCTTCAACTGAGGTCGCATTTAGTGATGAAAATATTGATGGAATTATCAATATTAGAGGGCAAGTTGTAAGTATTGTTTCTCTCTTTAAAAAGCTAGGCCTTGATGCTCATACCAATGAAGATTCTAAGATTATTGTATGCAATATCAATAATGTACGGATTGGATTTACGGTAGATAGTGTGAGTGATATTATCAATGTCAAGAGTAGTGATATCCGTGAAGAGGATGGAGAGTTTTTTACAAATATACTTTATCTCGATGATGGAAGTAGATTAGTGCTAGTGATGGATGTAAATACCTTGCTAGAGGAAAAGGAAATATAGTGGCAAAAAAAATACTTATCGTAGATGATTCAGCATTAGTCAGAAAGCAGTTAAGTGAGATTATCTCTACCTTAGATTTTGAGATAGATGTAGCAAAAAATGGGAAAGAAGCTGTTGATAAAGCAACTCAAACACAATATGATGCAATCACAATGGATATCAATATGCCAGTGATGGATGGTATAGAAGCTGTGAAACAGATTATGGCACAAAAACCAACTGCTATATTGATGATAAGTTCTCTTACAACAGAAGATGCAACAATTACTATGGATGCCTTAGATCTTGGTGCTATTGATTATATAGCTAAACCAGGGACGATGAATGTTGGACGTAAAGAAAATAGAGAAGAGATTTTACAAAAAGTACAATCTATTAGTCGTATATCTCCAAGAAGATTAAAACGCCAAGCGATGCGTTCAGCTGCACCATCAAGAGAGAGAAGAAGAGTGGTACAAAAAGAGGAATCATCTGTACCAACAAGTAGCCTACCACTTACAAAAGTGGTACTTATTGGTTCTTCAACTGGTGGGCCAGGCTTGATTGAACAGATCTGTAGTTCATTACCTGCAAATTTTAAATATCCGGTATGTATAGTACAACATATGCCAGAACAGTTTACCGCAGCATTTGCTACAAGACTTGACCGTGCAGCTGTTTTACCTGTACGTGAGAGTGCTCATAACATGGAAGTTCTACCAGGAAATATCTATGTAGCACGTGGTGGTGTGCATATGAATTTTGCAAAAAAAGTTTCTGGAAAGATTGTTATTCGTGAAGATAAGCAAAAGGGTGATAACTTTTTTCAACCAAGTGTTAATGATATGATGTTTTCTGCCTTAGAGGTTTTTGATGCAAAAAATCTTATTGGTGTGATTTTGACAGGTATCGGTGATGATGGTGCTGATGCTATGGTCGCATTAAAAAATGCTGGAGCTTATACTATAGGTGAGAGTGAAGAGAGTGCTACGGTATATGGTATGCCAAAAGAAGCATACGATAGAGGTGGTGTTATGGAACAACTTGATTTTAAACAAATCTTGAAAAAAATAGCAACACTAAAGTAAAAGGTAAGGGGAATAGATGGCATTAATTAAACAACACACAAGCCAAGAAGTTGAAGAGTTTCCGGTATTTTCAACTCTTCGCGATGCTACAGAATTCTTTTATTCCGCCCAAGCGAGTGATGCAAGAGATTATGCGATAGAAGAGATTGCGAAGTTTGATGGAGGAGGAAAATTTCTTGTAGAGTCTATAAGAAATGAAGATACAGATACTCAAACATCAACAAAAATTGCTGCTGTTATCTCAAGTATGGACCCTGATGATGCTCCCATAGAAGAGATTATGGATCTCCTAAAGCTTAGTAATGCCTATATTAGAAATCTTGGAATCTCAATATTGAGAAACTTTGGTGATTCTATCAAATACTATATAGTGAAGTTTTTGATAGGTGATGATAGGGACTTGAGAATTTTTGCTATCAATGTTTTGGGAGATGTAGATTTTTCAGAATCACGAGACATGCTTGTGGAACTCTTAGAAAATGAAGAAGATATCAATGTAGCAATGACTGCAGTTGATTATATGGGAGAGATTGGAGAGGTGGAAGATATACCACTTTTAGAATCTTTAAAAGAACGATTTGCTGGAGACTTTTATGCTGAGTTTGCAGTGGATGGTGCAATAAAATTGATAAAAGGATAAGAAAAGATGGCACGCCTTTTATCAAAAGAAAATTTTGCAAAAATCGGTGAATTTATTTATAGAAAGAGTGGAATATATCTCGAAGAAGAGAAACACTTTGATAAACTTGCAAAGTATATAGATAGACGAGCAGATGAGCTTGGTATGGATAGTTTTAGAAAATACTTCTTTAAGTTACGTTTTGACGACAAAGATGGTGATGAATTTCAAGAGCTGATGAACGCCATCACTGTAAATGAAACATACTTTTTTAGAGAAAAAGATCAGTTTGAAGTTCTTGTTAATAAAATACTACCAGAGTTACATGCGAAAATGCCTGCAGGCAAACCGCTACGTATATTATCTTCTCCTTGTTCAACAGGGGAAGAACCTTATTCGATGATTCTTCATATAGTAGAAGAGGGTAAAGTCGTAGAAGAGAGAGATATAGAAGTGGTTGGGATAGATATAGACTCAACAGTGATCGAAAAAGCGAAAGCAGCAAAATATACAGACCGTTCAATCCATGCGATACCAAAACCTATACTTAATAGATGGTTTGTGAAAAAAAAGCTTGGTTATGAATTAGGGGAAGATCTTCAAGGTACGGTTGATTTTAAAGTAGCAAATGTGTTTGACAAAACACAGATGCGTAAGCTTGGAAAGTTCGATGTGATCTTTTCAAGAAATATGCTTATCTATTTTGATGATGCATCTCGTAAAGAGGTTGCTATGACATTTTATGATATGCTCAATCCTGGTGGTTATGTTCTTTTAGGACATGCTGAGTATATGAGCCGAATTGTTTCAGTATTTAAAGCAAAAAAAATAGATTCAACATTAATTTATCAAAAATAGGAGAAGATATGCCATTAGTAATATTTGTAGACGATAGCGAGACAGCATTAGCATCAACAAAGATGGTAACAAGCTCCATGCCAATAGAAGTAAAACAATATACAGAAGCACAGGTAGCACTTGCAGAGATTAAAGCTGGTATGACACCAGACTTAATCATTACCGATTTAAATATGCCTGTGATGAACGGTTTTGAGTTTTTAAAAGCTCTTCGTGAAGTTCCCTCAACAAAGAGAACGCCATGTTTAATGCTTACGACAGAAACAAAGGCAGAATTAAAACAACAAGGTAAAGCATTAGGCTTAACAGGATGGATTGTAAAACCATTTAATCCTGCACAGTTAAAACAAGCTATTACTAGAGTTTTAAGACTACCTGCATAGGTAAAGGTGTATAAATGTTGATTTTAAACTCTTTAGACTCTTTGTTAGAACATATAAAAAATGTTCAAGAAGATGTTGTTAATCTTTCGCATGATTCGATTGTGAAGATAAATGGTTTTATAGAAAAAAATAATTTAGAAGTTGATGATGATGTCTTGACTGCAATGCAATACCAAGATATTGTCTCACAACAGTTAAATGCAACGATTGAGGCGATTGATAGTATGAGAAGTGCTATAGAAGTATTTTCTCATACTTACAAAAATGATGAAAACTTAGCAACTGAGAGTATTACAAAATTACAAGAGAAGTTAGATGCAACACTCAAAGAAGCACAAGATAAAAAAGATAGATTCTCTGGAAAGTCTGCACTTGAAGATGCAGATGATGCAATAGAATTTTTTTAGGAGAGTATGATGGCAACAGTAATGGTAGTAGATGATTCTAAAACAGTTCGAAATTATCACGGGGCTATTTTAAAGTCTATGGGAATTGATATATTAGAGGCTGAAAATGGAATGGAAGCATTGGAAAAAAGCCTAGATAATAGCATAGATCTTTATTTGGTTGATGTCAATATGCCTATTATGGATGGATACTCTTTTATAAAAGATTTACGCAAACAAGAGGATCATAAAGTGGTGCCAATCATAATGGTAACTACACAAGCAAAAGAGGAAGATAAGATTAATGCTTATAAGGTTGGTGCCAATCTTTTTGAGACCAAGCCAATTAAGCCTGATCAACTTCAAGCATATATTGATATTTTAGTAAAGAGTTAAGGAGAAATTATGGATCCATTATTAGAACAGTTTTTAAGTGAAGCAAGAGAAAACTTAGCCTTTATTGACCAAAATATAGAAGAGATTGGTGGAGATGATCCCGAATTATTAAATTCAGTTTTTCGTGCAGCACATACACTTAAAGGTGGTAGTGGTATCGTTGGATTTGAAGCGGTGAAAAATATCACTCATCATGCAGAAGATCTTCTTGATATGTTACGTTCTGGCAAATTAGAGTTTGCAGATGGTATGACAGATGCCCTTTATGATGCTTTTGATGAGGTGATGAACCTTGTTGAAGCGGCTGAAGAGAGTGGTGAAATTGTTGATGCTGATGAAGAGGTTGTAGATAAAATAGTACAAGAACTTAGTGCTCAGATGGGTAAAGAGCTAGAGGGTGAAGTGGTGTGGGAACTTCCTTTTGTTTTAGTGGAAGATATCCCATCTATTGTAAACTTACCAATGAAAACGCTCAGAGGTGTTAACACACCAAAGATCCCTTTTACAAACCCTCCTATAGATGAAGAGTTTTGTAAAAACGAAAATTTTTATGCTGTATATTTTGATGTTGATGATTCATGTATGGTATATGGAAATGACCCTATCTATACACTCTCGCTTCTTGGAGATAAGGTTGTAGGTGTTTTTTCTTGTATGGGTGATGAGAGTGCTAAAAGTGTTTTAAGTGGTACAGAAGATGAAGATGGATTACTCCTTCGTACTCAGATTGTCGCATTTATCTATGCAACTTATGAGGAGATGGAAGACTCACTTTTTAACTTTATTGATGAACTCCAACTCTTACCTTTAGATGTGCAAACACTTTTAAGTATTAATGTTGGAGATAGTGGACATCAGATAGATTCTTTAAAAGAGTTGATGAGTATTGCTGATGATTTTGATTTGGCTACTATTGCTGAAGAGGTAGCAGATTCGATGAATTTAGTTGGTTCTGAGACAATTCAGTATGCACAATTAGAAAGATTTTTGGATATTGCAGGTCTTATTGATGATAAAGACACAACAAAACTCAATAACTTCTTTGCAAATATTTATAAAGGTGAAGCATACCAACTTGATAACTCAATAGTAAGTGAAAGTGCTTCTCAAAATGAAGAAGAGGAATCTACTCCTCAAACAGAGTCTACTCAAGAGCTCAATGAATCTACAACTGAAGAAGATATAAATGAAAATACGAAAGAGATAGTTCAAGAGATATTAACACAGCAGTATAAAGCTTTATCTTATATTGCAAATGATGATGATCTTCTTCGTGTTAAGAGTATTTTATCAAAAACATCTTCTTATGTAGAAGGTATGCCAAGTGAATTTGATACAAAAGAGGAGATAGCAGAGTTCCTACAAGCTTATCTCAATGAAACGCCACTTGAGATTGCAACTCCTACTGTAACTACAAGTGAAGAGCCAGAAACAATTGTACAGACAGAAGAAAAAGCTGAAGTTGTTAAGGTGAAAGAGACACCTAAAGTTACAAAAGCTAAAGTTGTGAAAGAGGAAGCAAAAGAGGAAACAAAAAAAGCAGTTGTTGGTAAAACTGTAAAAGTTGATCAAGAATCGATAGATTCATTAATGAATGTAATTGGTGAACTTCTTGTTGCTAAAAACTCTCTTCCATACCTTGCAGACAATGTAAATGATATGACTCACGATACGATTAAACGCGAGATTATGGAGAAGTATATCTTCATCAACCGTTTATCTGAACAGTTGCAAGATCTTATAATGGGTATGCGTATGTTACCAATCTCTTATGTCTTTGATCGTTACCCTAAACTTGTCCGTGATATTGCCAAAAAACTTGGTAAAAAAGTAAAATTAGAGATGAAGGGTGGAGATACTAAACTCGATAAAAATATGATTGAGATGTTGGCTGACCCAATGATTCATATCATGAGAAACTCCCTTGATCATGGTATAGAGATGCCAGAAGTGCGTGAGCAAAAAGGAAAAAGTGCAAGTGGTACAGTAGAACTTAAAGCTTATGCACAATCAGATAGAATTATTATTGAGATTATTGATGATGGTGCTGGGATTAATGTTGAAAGAGTTGCGAGTAAAGTTCTTGAAAAAGGTCTTATGACACCTGAGCAGATTGATGCACTAAGTGAAGATGAGATGGCAGAGCTTGTTTTACTTCCAGGTCTATCAACAGCAGAAGAGATTACTGAGTATAGTGGTCGTGGTGTTGGTATGGATGTTGTGAAAAAATCTATTGAGAGCTTTGGTGGAAGTATCAACATTAAAACAAAAGCAAATCAAGGAACGGTGATTACACTTGCAATCCCTATGTCACTTGCTGTTACATCTCTTCTTCATATTCAAATGAATGATATCCATTATGGTATCCCTATGGATAGTGTAAGTGAAACAGTGAAAATTGATCGTTCAGAGATTGAGTATCTTCACAATGAACCATTTGTGTATATTCGTGGAGAAGTGATACCACTACTCTTTATAAAATCGATGTTAAATGAAGAAGCAACTGAAGATGAACCTCTCTCTATAGTAGTGTTAAATATCAAAGATAACTTACTTGCTGTTGTTGTAAATCAGTTCTTAGGTCAACTTGATGTGGTTCAAAAACCATTATCTGGTATTATGGAAGGTCATCCACTCTTTAGTGGTACAGCACTTTTAGGAAATGGACAAATTATTATGGCGATTGATCCTCTTGGACTTCTTGGAATATCTCAAAAACTCAAAGAAGAGATAAAGGTAGCATAGATGATAGATTTAATCGTTTTTGGTGTTCTAAACAATAAATATGCTGTAAGTATTGAGCATGTACAAAGAATTATACAAGCAAGAGATCTAACAAATGTTCCCAATGCTCATCCTCTTATTGAGGGGATGATGAGTTATGAAGATAGTGTATTAAAAGTGATCAGTTTTAGAAATATGATAGGTCTTGAATCCTATCAAGAAGAGCTACGTACACTTTTTGCAAAACTAAAGTCTGCACATACTTCATGGGTTAGTGCCTTAGAAGATTCATTAACTACAGGCTGTGAATTTACAAAAACTACAAATCCTCATATGTGTGAACTTGGAAAATGGATTGACGATTTCACCTCTTATGATGATCATATTACAGAGGTTTTTAATACCTTAGTAGAGTATCATAAGCAACTTCATAACTGTGGAGGAGATGCTTTAGAGATCTATAAAAAAGATCCACAAAAAGCAAAAAAAGTTTTTGATATAGATGTGAAAAATATTTATGCACATACAATGGGTGCTCTTGATACTTTTATTGAAGAGTTAGATACTGTCGCAAATTCTTTACAAAAACTTCTTATTTATGAAAATGAAAATAAAATTTTTGCTATTAAGGTTGATGCGATTGATGATATTGCACATATTGAAGAATCAGAGATTAAATGTTCTAATGAAGAAGACTCTCAAAGTGAATTTTTAGAACTTGATGGCATTTTAGATATAAATGGTGATTTGATTAATGTCATCAAAAGCATAAAAATACCAACATAAAGGGAATAAAATGGCAATAACATATGAAAATAATGAAGCAACATTTACATCTGTAATATATGAAGATGAAGTTGTTCCATTGAGAGATTTTTTACAAGAAAAAGCTGGAGAGAGTGTTCTGTTTAAACTTTCAGAATGCGATGATATGCATTTAGCAATTTTACAACTTATCATGGCATATAAAAAGAACTATGAGTGTTCCTATGAATTTGGTGAAACAAAAAAACTTTTTCAAAAAGTTTTAGAGGGGTTTGATACTAGTGAAAACCATTGTAGTTAGCAACCGTAAAGGTGGTTCTGCTAAAACAACCACTGCAGTTAATATTGCTACCGGATTAGCAAAACATGGTTCTGTCCTTCTTTTAGATTTCGATACGCAAGGTCATGCCTCTATTGGTGTTGGATGTGATTTAAATGAAACACTTGGTGTACACTCTATTTTTGAGGGTAAAACACTGAGTGAAACATTTATACCAACAGTACATAAAAATTTAACCCTTTCTCCTGCATTGGCTTTTTTTGATGTGTATGAGTATTCTGATCTTCGTGGCGTTTTAAAGAGTCGTTTTAAAAGAGAAAATATTGCAGAGTTCTTTGATTATTGTATTATCGATACACCTCCAACATTTGATGCCTTATTGAAAAACTCTCTTGAAGTTGCAGATAGTGTTTTGATCCCTTTTGTTCCACATCATTTAGGTGTTGTCGCTGTTGGTCAGATGATGCGAGCACTTTATAAAAGTAATAACGAATCAGAAAAAAAGATTGAAGATGTCTTTATATTGCCTGTGATGTATAATCCTCACATCAATGAGCATAAAGAGTCTGTCACCAAGGTAAAAACCTCTTTTGGAGAGGGAAAACTTTTATCTCCTATAGGGATAGATATCAAATTGGCACAACAGTTTGAGTCAGGTTCTCCTATCATTTTAGAATCAAAACGTTCTAAAGGTTTAAAAGATTATAATAACTGTGTTAGTGAGCTACTAGTGAGATTTGAAGGTGAGAGATAATTATGAATATATTGGTTGTTGATGACAATGCTACAAACAGAATAATGTTACAAGCATTACTAGATAGTTATGCTTCGGAGGAGGGTTTAATCTTCCATGTGGATGAAGCAAATGATGGACTAGAAGCTGTCAAAATGTGTGATGAAAAAGAGTACTCTATGGTACTTATGGATATCAATATGCCAAAGATGGATGGCATCGAAGCAAGCCGTATCATACGTGCATCACATGAAAAAATAATGATCATTGCAATCTCTACAAGTGATAATGTAGAGCAAAGAAGAGATATACTCAACAATGGGGCAGAAGATTACATCTCAAAACCTGTAGATGCAGATATATTTAAATCACGTATGAAAAATTATATGACACTTCTTGAGTCACGCACACATAAGACATCAAGTAGTAGATTTATTAATCTTTTTAGTCATGAGATATATAATCGCAATACCTGCTTTGTTCTTGACTCTGAAGATTCTTTAGCAGAATTTTGGGAATTTTTTCTTTTAAAAGCGAGAGTAAAATCAAATTATCTAAGTGATATTGTAAGGATAGTGGTCGCTATAGTTGAAAAACAGATGAAACTATCTCCTACAAATAAACTCTACATCGAAGAATCTGAAGAGAAACAATACTTTACCCTTGTTAATATAGATGTTTTACCAAAAAAAGTTATTGAACTCATTATTAAGAAAAATGCATTAGATGATGGTTATAAACTGACGAATACGAAGATATCTTTTGAACTTTTAAAAGCAAAACAGTATGAAGATGAGATTGATGAGGTTAAGCCAATCTCAATGCAAGAAACTCCAGAGAATCTTCCATCTTTAGAAGATAGCTCATTTCAAAAATCGAATGATTTAGAGGTGTTTGATTATCTTGACGATGAAGATCTTTTTGATTTAGAAGAGTATGTTTCTAAGCTCAACTCAATTATGCTTGTTGTTGGCTATGGTGATGTAACTGAAGATGATATTTTAGAGATCTATACAAATTTAGAAAGAGTAAGTGCTATACTTGCTTCATATAGTGAAGTGTACCCAATCTCCATTGCCTTAGCAGAACTTGCTTCTGATATGGCGAGTCATATAGATGAGTTTGTGAAACACTCAGAGGCTTTAGGCCCTATGTGTACAGCCTTTAGTAATGATCTTTCAAGTTGGATTGAAAAATCTTTTCATACCGGAGCACCAAGTCCTGAATTTATGAATGATACGATTGTGGTAAACTGTCAAACAATTAGTCAAATGTTGAAAATGGATGAAGCACCACCAGCAGGTGATGATGACTTTGATGATATCTTTGATTTTTAAAGGAATTTTTTATGTATAAGGTTCAAGTGCAAAACCCATGTTCATGTTTTATAAAAAATGGTTTTACTGAAAAACAAGAATTTGCTACTAAAGAGGAAGCAAAAGAGGAAGCCGAATATCTAATGAGAATAATGGCATCTAACTTCTGTCAAAAACATCAGTTTTCTATGACTGAACAGTTTGGAGACTTTACAATCTACATTAAACCAAGGGTTTAGAGAAAAATTTCTATAGCTCTTGCTAAATCCTCTTTTGTATCTATTCCAAAACCAGTTGAAGCTACTTTAATCATAGTTATTTTCTTTTGGTGGTGGATGGCACGGAGTTGTTCTAGACCTTCTATATCTTCTATAGGGGCATCTGAAAGATTACAAAACTCTTGTAAACTTTTTTTAGAAAATCCATAGATCCCTATATGCCCAAAGTAGTTTGCTCTTCCACTTCTGTTGTATGGTATAAGTGAACGCGAGAAGTAGATGGCATTATTGTCACTATCAAGCACTACTTTTACTAAGTTCGGGTCTTCTGCAGATTCTGCATTGATGGAGTTATAACAACTCCCCATGATAAAAGGCTCTTTCTCTTTTTGGAGAGTTTGAAGTCTTTGCATGAGAACTTCTACAACATCTGGTTCTATAAATGGCTCATCCGCTTGTACATTGATAATAATTTCATCATCATCTAGGTTTAAAATGGTAGCACACTCATGGATTCTATCTGTTCCACTTTTATGTGTTGTTGAGGTAAGCATCGCTTCAACACCATGATCTTTACAGATTTGTATGATTTTCTCATCATCTGCAGCAACAACAACTCTATCAAGATGTGCAACCCTTTTTGCTGTTCTAACAACCATAGGAAGCCCACCAATGTCGGCAATAACTTTTTGTGGAAAACGTGTTGATGCTAAACGTGCAGGAATAATAATCATACTTTAAAGCCTTTGAGTTATAATTACAAAATTATATCAAAGTAAGACTAAAGGTTATATCAAACTATGCTTCTTTACCAACCCGAATCTGGTTACTGTTACAACTCAGATTCATTGTATCTTTATGATTTTATCAGTTCTTTTCAACCTCGTGGCACCATGCTAGATGTTGGGGCAGGGTGTGGTATAGTTGGTCTTTTAGTTGCAAGGGATTATCCAAAGCTAAGTTTGAGTGCGGTAGAGAAACAAGAAGTTTTTGTTAAGTATGCTAAAACAAATGCAAGAGTAAATAAGATAGACTATGAGCTTTTTGAATCTGATTTTTTAGAACTTGATGAATCTAAAAAATATGACTACATTGTCTCAAATCCCCCTTTTTACCCTGAGGGTGTACAAAAAAGTAAGAATGAGATCTTACAACATGCACGATATAACACGAGTTTACCTATAGAGCCATTTTTTAAAAAGGTGTCGCGTTTACTTAAGCCCCATTCCCATTTTGTATTTTGTTACGATCCAAATGCTTTTGGGGATATATCTGCTGCCTTAGAGAAGGTGAAAATGAGATTAGTAGATGTACAGTTTGTTCATCCAAAGATAGATAAAACAGCCTCTCTTGTCATGATACATGCAAGAAATGGCTCTAAATCCAATATGAAAGTTTGGCCACCTCTTGTAGCATTTGAGGGAGATAATATTTCAAAAAAAGCACAGGAGATCTATGCAAAATCTTCAACACAGAGTATAAAATGTCAGATTTAATGAAAAAAGAGGGTTATCCTTATGCCTTTGATCCAAAGGCTTGTGAAGAGTGTCAAGGAAGATGTTGTACCGGTGAGAGTGGTTACATCTATGTCAATAAAACAGAGATAGAATCAATTGCCAAACTTTTAAATCTAAATGTTAATGATTTTGCAGTAAAATATCTCTATAAAAAAGGGTACAAATACTCTCTTAAAGAAAACCTTTTTGAAGACTCTTATGAGTGTGTCTTTTACGATAGAGAGAGTAACGGTTGTAAGATATATGAGGCCAGACCAACACAGTGTAAAACATTCCCATTTTGGGATTATTATAAGCAAAGAGTTGATGAACTAAAAGAAGAATGTCCTGGAATAATTGATGTATAAAAAATTAATAATTATCTGTTTGTTTCCTTTATTGTTTGTTGCATGTGGATCATTAACTCCAGATATTGAAAAAAAAGTTCCACTTAGATCAAACCAAAAAGCTTTTGCAAAAGAAGATATGTATATCATCTTTGCACTTCGAGCAGAACAAATCCGTGATCATAAATCAGCCTCAGAACTTTTTAATATTTTATATGAAAAATCAACTAAAAAAGAGTACTTGTACCGCTCCTTAGAAAATGATTTAGTGAGAAAAGCAAACAAAGAAGTGATCCAAAGGGTAGATGCACTCACTCAAGGATCGTTAGAAGATCATAAGCTAATCCGTTATAAAGTAGTTGCTTTAGTAGCAGAACAAAAATTTTTAGAAGCACAAAATCTAGCATTGCAACTTATACAATCTTCTCCTGAGATTGATGATTATATCTTAGTAAGCGATATCTATATACAAAGAAAAGAGTTTGAAACTGCATTGAAATATCTTGAGAGTGCTTATATTAAGAACTATTCAGAAGAGGTTCTTGATAGAATGGCAATTGTATTGTATGTAAATCTGCATAAAACAAAAGAAGCGATAGCACAACTTGAAACACATACACGAGTGCATGGATGCTCTGAACGTATATGCAATAGACTTATAGGTTTTTATAGTAATGAAAACAATATTGATGGGCTTCTCTCAACATACTTAAGACTCTACTCTCTTTCAAACAATGAAGAGATTGCAAAAAAGATAGTACAAATTTATGGATATAAAAAAGAGTACCTGAAACTTATAGACTTTTTGGAACATTCCTATAAAGATGAAGATACTCTTTTACAACTTTACTCTGTTACAAAAAATTATAAAAAAGCTTACCCTTTAGCAGACAAGCTTTATGAACAAACACGGGATCCTCATTATCTTGGACAAAGTGCTATATATGAGTACGAATCACAAGACAAATCACTCGATAAAAAAGTTTTATCAAGTGTTATTGAAAAATTACAAAGAGTGACTCAAGAAGATAAAAGTCCAATCTACTTAAATTATCTTGGTTATATTTTGATTGATCATGATGTTGATGTAAAAAAAGGGATGCAGTATATTCATGAGGTACTCAAAGTACAACCAAACTCCTCATTTTATCTCGATTCTCTTGCATGGGGATACTATAAAATGGGAAATTGTAAAAAGGCTAAAGATGTGATGAACAAAGTGATGACTTTAGAGGGTTCAGATGAGCCAGAAGTTCTCCTCCATCTTAAAAAGATAAACCAATGTATAAAAACTAGTAAAGGTAAAAAATAAACGATGATTTTAGATGATATTATAAAAAGAACAAAAGAAGATTTAGTAAAGAGAGAGAAAGAGTTCTCTCTTGATTGGTTAGGGCGTTCACTTGCATTTAATGCTAGAGTACCTCGTGATGTTATTCCATTTTTGAAAGCTACAGAGGAAGACCCATACAGAATTATCTCAGAGGTGAAAAAAGCTTCTCCCTCAAAAGGTGTAATCCGTGAAGATTTTGATCCTTTAGCGATTGCTCAGGCATATGAACGTGGAGGTGCAAGTGCTATCTCTATACTTACAGAACCCCATTTCTTTCAAGGGAGTTTAGATTACCTAGGCGGTATTCGTCGTTATGTAGGGATTCCACTTTTGAGAAAAGATTTTATCATCTCAAAGTATCAAATCCTTGAGGCGATGGTGCATGGTGCTGACTTTATCTTACTTATTGCAGCTGCACTGAGTAAAAAAGAGCTTAAAGATTTATTAAATTATACAAGACACTTAGGTATGGAAGCTCTTGTTGAGGTGCACGATAAGCCAGACCTTGTTAAAGCTATCTATGCAGGTGCAGATATCATAGGGATTAACCATAGAAATCTACAAACATTTGAGATGAATATGAACCTCTCTTATGAGCTTATCCCTCTTATTCCTAATGGAAAAATTATTGTTGCAGAGAGTGGTATCTATGAGCATGGTCAGCTTGAAGACCTAAGTAAAGCAGGAGTAGATGCTTTCTTAGTTGGTGAGTCTTTAATGCGAACAGATAACGAAGAAGAAGCACTAAAAATCTTAAAAAATGGAGCACAGTAATGAAAAAAGTAATTTTAATTATCTCAGTAGCATTAGCACTTTTTATAAGTGGATGTACACAAGAGACACAAAACAAAATAGGACGTAGTATCCAAAACTGGACAGGAACAGATGGCGTTTTAGATATCTATATGGGTGGAAAACTTGTACAGCGTTTTATTAAGATAGATAAACTCACAACGGCAACTGCAACAGATGGAACAACACCAAGAAACTATAGATACGGATATGGATACCTAGATCTTAACCAAAATTATAAAGTAGATCCAGGTGAGAAAAAACTTTACTTTGAGATAAGTAATTTTGCAACACCATATATATTTTATGAGAACCCAGGAAACTAACCTGTGAATATTATAGAACTTTTTAAATTTCTTATAGAATCCAAAAGTGAAACGCCAGACGATGGTGGCTTACTTGATTTTATTGAGGAGTATCTACCCGATTTTACAGCAGTTCGTATAGATGTAGAAGATGTAAAAAATCTTTTTATCTATAAAAAGTTTTCAGAGGGGGAGCATCTTTGTTTTGCTGGACATGTAGATGTTGTTCCTGCAGGAGAGGGCTGGGATACAGACCCTTATAAAGCAGTAGAAAAAGATGGCTATATCTATGGTCGTGGCACACAAGATATGAAGTCAGGAGTGGCCGCGTTTACTCAGGCTGTTTTAGAGGTAGAAGATTTTAAAGGAACTCTCTCTTTACTTTTAACCTCAGACGAGGAGGGTGAAGCAACTTATGGAACGATTAAAGTCTTAGAGTATCTTAAAGAAAACGCGATGCTCCCCGATGCAGTCGTTGTTGCCGAACCAACATGTGAAGAGAGATTTGGTGATGCTATCAAAGTTGGTCGTCGCGGAAGCATCAACGGCTATTTAACACTCAAAGGGAAGCAAGGTCATGCCGCTTATCCTGAAAAGGCGATAAACCCTATCCATAACATAGCTAAAATTTTAGGTGATATGGCAGGAGTAGATTTAGATAGTGGAGATGAGCATTTTGCTCCGAGTAAGTTTGTTGTAACAGACATTCGCTCTGGTATGGAGGTGACTAATGTAACTCCAAATGAGCTTAAGATGATGTTTAATGTTCGTAACAATACAAACATTACTCAAGATGAGATTAAAGCCTTTATAGCTAAACATTTTGATGGACTAGACTATGAGCTGCGTTTAACACAAGGCTCTTACCCATTTAAAACATTAACAGATACAAAAATAGTACAAAAGATAGATAAAGCGATAGAAGAAGTTACTCAGATAAAACCAAAACACTCCACAGCAGGTGGTACAAGTGATGCACGTTTTATGGCACCTTTTGGGATTGATGTGATTGAGTTTGGTGTAAAAAATGATACGATTCATTCAGTGAATGAAAGAACAACAAAAAAAGAGCTTGAAGATTTATACAGAGTCTTTAAAACACTTATTGAGATTTGGGAGTAGATATGAAAACAATTTTATTAAGTATACTTTTTACATTATCACTTTTTGGTGCAGATATCGACTGGCCAAGTGATTATAAAGCTGCACTTCAAGAAGCAAAGCAAGAGCATAAACTTGTTTATATCTTTATAACATCTGATTCTTGTAGATGGTGTAGAAAGTTTGAAGCTACAACACTTCAAGATGAAGGGATTAAAAAACGACTTCTTCAAGAGTTTGTAACTATCCATATGTCAAGAGATCAGGTAAAGATACCTGAGCAGTTTAAAACAGCTCCCGTTCCTCGTCACTATTTTGTTGATGCAGATGGAAAGATTTTATACTCCTCTTTAGGACATCGTTGTATAGAGATATTTGATTCTTTTATGGATAACGCACATCAAGCAGATGAAAAAAACAAAACAAAGGAAAAGTAAAATGAAATTCGTACAAACAAGTAAAGCACCCTCAGCAATAGGTCCATACTCTCAAGCAGTGGTAGCTAATGGTATGGTGTATACATCAGGACAAATCGCACTCACTCCAGAGGGTATTATGTTAGAAGATGATGTTGTTATTCAAACAAAACAAGTGTTAAAAAACCTTCAAGCAGTTCTAGAAGAGGCAGGAAGTTCTATGGATTTAGTTGTAAAAACAACTATTTTTATTGCATCAATGGATGATTTTGTAACAATTAATGAAATTTATGAAAATGCATTTGGGGCACATAAACCAGCTCGTGCAACTGTTGCCGTAAAAACTCTACCTAAAAATGCCTTAGTAGAAATCGACGCTGTAGCTCTTCTTAAATAATACTCAAGCCTCTTAAACTTCTTTGTTTAAGGGTGTTTCCACACTTTCTTTCCTCTTAGCACATTATAATTTTTATTTATTTAGTCCAGATTTTATATAAGATAATTGATGGTTTTAATAATAGTATAATCATCATAAATAAGATAATTAAGTTTATATTATCTTAAAGTTAAAATTTGTATAATCGTTTCTTATCATAAAAATAAGTTAAGGAATTGAAATGAAAAAAGTAGCATTATCGGTAATTATTGGTTTAGGTTTATTAGCAACTACAGCAAGTGCAGATGCAGATAAAGGTCAAAGAATTTATCAAAAAAAATTAAAATCAGTATGTGGTTTTAGTGGTGGTGTTTTTGCAGCAAAACATACTCAAGATGAGTGGGCTGATGCAAAAGATAATGGTGAACTTGGAAAAGTGATGACAGAAGCTTGTCCAGCTGGAAAAGATTTCTTTGATAGCTCAAAATTTAAAAAGAAATTCTCTTCACATCTTTACGACTTCGTAAATGATTTTGCAAGTGACAGTGGTAATATTCCATCTTGTTAATTTTATAAGTGCCTAGTGCACTTATACTCCTCTACTCAAATATCAAAATATTATAAGGACAACATATGAAAAAAGTCTTCCTCTCACTCGCTGTTATAAGTGGCTTGACTATGAATGCTTTTGCTGATGACATATCAGATATGAAAGCACAAATTGAAGCATTAATGCTTAAAATAGATAAGTTAGAAAAAAAGCAAAAATCTCAAACGAGATCTATCTCAAAAATAAAAAAGCAAACATCAAATGATAATATAAAATGGGATATTGATTTTAGAACAGCTTATGATGGTTTAAAATATAATAGAAAAAATGCTAAAGATGTTACAAACTCAGCTGTATTTACCAATAGATTATGGTTAGGCATGGCAGCTTCACCTGTAGATGGCTTAGTTTTCCGTGGACAAATGGCAGTTTACAGTACATGGGGAGGAAATGATTTACCATCTACTGATCCTTTTCAAAATGTAAATTGGCGTGCTAGTTCTAAACCTGATGATGTAACTTTTAAATTACGTCAAGCTTATTTTATTTATACATTTAATAAAGATACAGAGCACCCTATTAGTATTAGTGCCGGACGTCGTGCTGCATCTGATGGTTTCTTAGCAAATCATAGAGAAGGAACGAAAAACCCAGGTTCACCTTTAGCACATATTACAAATATGGAAGTTGATGCTGCAATGCTTAAAGTAGATAACCTCTTTGGACTAGAGGGTTCTTATGTGAAGTTTGTTGCAGGACGTTCATATGATAATATCAATCAAACATCTTATTATGGAACTCCATATACTTCAGTTGATGCTGTAGATACAGATGTAAACTTCTTTGTTATGCCAATCTCTATCTATAATGATGGACAATTTGATTTAATGGCACAGTATACATATATTAATGATTTTATGGGTGCTAATACTAATCTTATATCTGCAATGAATCCGGCAGGAGCTGTAACAGGTGCTGGAGATAAACATATGGGTGCAGTATCTTTAGAAGTTAATGGACTCAATGAGGATAATGATTTTCTTGATGATTCAACATTCTTTATTTCTGGTGCTTTCACAACAAGTGTACCAAAATCAGGCTATACAATGCTTGGAAGTGATAAAACAAAAACAGGATATAGCTTCTGGACAGGTTTTATTATGCCGGATTTAATCACTGATAATGGGCATCTTGGATTTGAGTATAACTACGGAAGTAAATACTGGGCACCTATGACTTGGGCAGAAGATACCTTAAGTGGATCGAAGATAGCTACCCGTGGTAATGCTTATGAAGTGTATTGGAACT
Source organism: Sulfurimonas sp. (assembly GCA_027063645.1). Classification (GTDB taxonomy): domain Bacteria; phylum Campylobacterota; class Campylobacteria; order Campylobacterales; family Sulfurimonadaceae; genus Sulfurimonas. Next base: position 281 of record JAMORK010000046.1, on the reverse strand, counting down.
TACCAATTATCAATAAGTACTTCTCTACACAAATCAGATATACATATATGGATTATAAATACAAATCAAATATAGAACAATTCTGGGCAGATCCTGAACTACAAGATGGTGATGCAACAAGTGCACAAGATTTAAGAATCTTCTTACGTTATACATACTAAAAAAAGGGATATAAAATGTCAGATAAAAAACTAGACTTTATGGATGAAGTTGTAAATAAAGAGGGTATGAGTCGTCGTGATGCCCTTAAATTTATGGGTATATCACCAATTGCTGCAAGT
>JAMORK010000045.1 GCA_027063645.1 Sulfurimonas sp. | reverse complement strand
TAGGTTTTGGTAGTTTTACTGCTGCACTTCAAAAAGGTAAAAGTGGTAAAGTTCCAGGTACTGATAAAACATACACTACTCAAGATAAAATGGTTCCTAAGTTTAAAGCTGGTAAAGGTCTTAAAGACCGCGTTGCAGCTGGTAAATAGATCATTAAAGCATAGTCAGACTTCTGGCTATGTTTTATCTTCAATATGAACCTACCTTTTTTCGCAAACCTCTTTAAAAAAAAAGAGAAGCCACTCTCTTTACTTGATTCTATTCTTGTAAAAAAACTCAAAACTGTTTCAGTTATCAATGATCTTGATCTCTATGCAAATGTTCCTATTTATCATCATGCTCAAGTCTATTATATACCTCTGATCTTACTTGATCCATCTCGTGGCTTATATATCTTTGAAAAAAAAGAGTGGTCTTATGATGAACTTAAAAATGCGACTGTAGAGAAAGCTCAAAATCAAGAAGCATCTCAAGATTCTTTAGCCTACCAAAATACACAAGAGATCATCCATACCAAGTTTAATGAACTTATACATAATGATGGTGTACCTATACATAATTTTCTACTGATGGAAAATTTAAATGCTGATGAGTATGAGCATTTAAATGATTCATTTAAAGAGTTACTACCAAAAGATAAAATCATTTTCAATGACACACAAGCTCAAGAGATTGTAAAAAAACTCGAACAAGTACCAAAGCAAGCACTTGCAAGTCGAGATACTATCCTCGGAAATCTTCTGATTCAATACACAATATTGGACAATAATCTGCAATTACATTTTTGTACAAAAGAGCAGATTGACTTTATAGACAAAAACATTCTTACCACTTTTACCCTTAGTGGAGAGGGAACAAGCGGAAAAAGTTCAGCTCTTCTTCTAAAAGCATTACTCTACAAATTAGAAAATCCGAGTAAAACACTTATAATTGTAAAACCTACAAAGCTAGCAGCAGATATCTTTAAAAAACAACTTTTAGAGACTATTGAGCATGCAATTGTGGAAGTCGACCTTGCTACGATATCTGTACTTACTCCTATTGAACTACTCAACCTTCACCTTGCTAAGCTAAAAAAAGAGCTCTTACAAAAAGCTCTTTTTATCGATGAAATTCTTATGAAAAAAAAGTTTAATGCTGCAGATTTTATACTTTGTGATGATGTGCATCTCCTGGAAAGCGACTTTATCAACTATCTTCGCCATATTCAAAATGACAAACCTCTTCTTTTAGTAGATGCAAACTCACAAGATAGTGACTTTACTTTTACAAAATCATTTGCAAAAGATGAAAGAGAAGTTGCATTTTTAAAAACCCACCCTCATGCTAAAGCTCTCCAGTTAATATCAAAACTTCTTCAAGACAATGAAGCAAAAGATATCTTAGTTATCGCCAATAGCTTAAGTAAAGAAAAATTAAATGATGACTTAGAATTTTTTATAAAGGATAAAGCACTTTTATTAGATAGTTCTAAGAATCTAATTGATCAAGACTTTAACTCTTTATGCTTAACAACATATAGTGATCTTGTTGGCTTAGAAGCAAAACATGTCATTATGTTTGATCTATGTTTTACAAAACTTAGTGAACTTGAATTTGCATTTAAATTAGCACAAGAGAGTGTTTACATCCTTTATGATGAAGAGTGTGATGAGATTAATACATTAAAGGATAAATATGAAAGTAGAAAAAACTGAACAAGAGTGGAAAGAGCAATTAAGCCCTGAAGCATTTGCCGTATGTCGTCAACATGGAACTGAAGCACCATTTTCTGGAAAATATTATGATTATAATGGTGAAGGTATTTATAAATGTATATGTTGTGATGCACCACTTTTTGAAGCAGAAACAAAATTCGATTCAGGAACTGGTTGGCCAAGCTATTATGAAGCAATTGAAGATGCAGTAGTAGAGATAAAAGATATGACACACGGAATGATCCGTGTTGAAGTAAGATGTGCTAGCTGTGATGCACACTTGGGTCATCTCTTCCCTGATGGACCCGAACCAACAGGACAAAGATACTGTATCAACTCTGTTTGTTTAGAACTAGATGAAAACTAAAGGAAAATAATGAAAAAAATACTACTAACACTACTCTTATTACTCAACTTCAATCTCTTTGCACAAGATGCACCCCATGTAGTTCTAGAAACTACACAAGGAAACATAGAGCTTGAGCTCTATCCTGATGTTGCTCCACTTGCAGTAGAAAACTTTGTAACACATGTAAAAGATGGTTATTACAATGGAATTGCTTTTCATAGAATCATTCACAACTTTATGATTCAAGGTGGAGATCCCACTGAAAGTGGTCGCGGTGGTGAAAGTATTTGGCACAAACCATTTAAAGATGAATTTAAATACAAAACTTTTGATAAGCCTGGAGTTCTGGCAATGGCAAATGCAGGACGTGGAACAAATGGTAGTCAATTTTTCATCACAACAGCTCCAACACCTTGGCTCAACGGTCATCACACCATTTTTGGAAAAGTTGCAAATCAAGCTTCAATGCAAACTATTGCAAAATTAAACGATGTTGCTACATCCGGACGTCGTTATGGAGACAGACCGCTAGAACGCCAAGAGATTATAAAAGCATATATCAAGTAAAATTTTCTTATAATCTTATAAGAATTTTTACTTGGGGAAATAATGGAAATCCAAACAATCAAAAAGCTTGAAGAAGAAGCACTAAAAAAGAGTGGAACCGATTTTACAAGACTCGGTTTTGCTCTTTTTTTCATGATAGGTGTACTAACATTTAGTTTTTTAAACAATGGTGGTATCTCTAACAATATGTTCTTAGCAGTAGCAGCACTTATTGGTGCTTATATGGCAATGAACATCGGTGCAAATGATGTTGCTAACAATGTAGGACCGGCAGTAGGTTCTAAGGCGATGACGATGACGATGGCTATCATCATTGCTGCTGTATTTGAAGCGGCTGGTGCACTTATCGCTGGTGGAGAGGTTGTCAAAACCATCAAAAAAGGGATTATCGATATCTCTGCATTTGGTGGCAATGCCGACCCTTTCATCTGGGCAATGATGGCTGCACTACTTGCTGCTGCACTATGGCTTAACTTTGCTACTATGATGAAAGCTCCTGTTTCTACTACACACTCAATTGTTGGTGGTGTAATGGGTGCAGGTATAGCAGCTGCTGGCTTTAGCATTGTTTCTTGGTCAACTATGGCAAAGATCGCTGCATCATGGGTTATCTCTCCTGTTTTAGGTGGTATTATTGCCGCTGCATTTTTGTACTCCATTAAAAAATCTATTGTTTTTAAAGAAGATAAAGTAGCAGCAGCCAAGACTTATGTGCCCATTTTTGTTGCACTTATGTCTTGGGCATTTGTTACATATCTAACACTTAAAGGTCTTAAAAAAATCTGGCCTCAAGTGGTAGATATATTAAACCTTTTCCCTTTAGTGTCTATAGAGATGACAAAAAAACCTACACTACTAACAGCACTTATTTTGGGTGCAATTATAGCTATTGGTGTTTATCTTATTGTAAAGACAAAACTTGCATCTAGCTCTACACTCTTAGAGAACTCAAAAGACTCAGTCAATACGCTCTTTACTATCCCTCTTATCTTTGCAGCAGCACTTCTTAGTTTTGCTCATGGTGCGAATGATGTGGCAAATGCTATTGGTCCATTAGCAGCGATCAATGATGCTGTAGTCAATGGTGGTATATCTTCTAAAGCGAGTATCCCTCTCTGGGTAATGGGTGTTGGTGCCCTAGGAATTGCCCTTGGTCTTGCACTGTATGGACCTAAGCTTATTAAAACAGTTGGGAGTGAGATTACAGAGCTTGATCAGATTCGAGCCTTCTCTATTGCTATGGCTGCTTCTATCACAGTTATTATCGCTTCACAGCTTGGACTTCCAGTAAGTTCGACACATATCGCTATTGGTGGTGTTTTTGGTGTTGGTTTTTTACGTGAATATCTTCACTTAAATGATAGTGAATCAACGATACAAGAAGATAAAATCATCATTGCAGATGAAAAAGAAAACCTAAATGCTTATAAATCAGAACTTTATACACTAGAGAGAAAAGAGAATAAATCTCAAGAAGAGTATGAAAGAATTGTTGAGCTTTATAAACTTATCGCCGCAGAAGAGAAGCTAATCAAATCGACAAAAAAACATATCAAAAAAGCAAAAAAAGTAGAATATGTAAAACGTGATGCTATTAAGAAAATCATTGCTGCATGGGTTATCACGGTACCTGCTGCTGCAATACTAGCTGCAATACTCTTCTATATGATTAGAGGAATAATGCTCTAAACCCTTCGAAGTGCCTCTTGCACTTTGATTGCCTGTATATGTTCAGGTACATCATGCACTCGTACTACAGAAGCTCCATTTCTCAAAGCTTCTAGATGTATAGTTAGTGTTCCCGAGAGTCTCTCCTCTACTGTAGATGGAGAGATTTTATCTATCATAGACTTTCTTGATACCCCGACAAGTATCTCACACCCCAATCTTTTAAAATGTTCAAGATGCTTAATGAGTAAGAGATTATCTTCAAGTGTTTTTCCAAACCCTATACCAACATCAATAAAAATCTCTTCAATGCCAAAATCTTTGGCCTTTTGTACTTGCTGCTCTAAATACTCATATACTTCGATTATAACATCTCTATAACTAGGATTAGTCTGCATAGTTTGTGGAGTCCCTTGCATATGCATAATAACAACACTTGCTTTATACTTTGCACACAACTGAGCCACCTCATCATTTTCTAAACCGGTGATATCATTCACCATAGTAAAACCAGACTCTAGTGCCTTTTGTATCACACTTGGCTCATAACTATCACAACTAAAGATTGCTTTTTTATAAAGCTCTTGCTCTTTAATGAGTTTATAGATAGGTTCAACTCTAGAAAGTTCCTCTTTAGCACTAATCTTATCAGCTCCAGGACGGGATGAAACGCCACCGATATCTATAATCTCTGCACCATCAGCTATCATCTGCTCTATCTTAACTATCGCTTCATTAGAAACAAATCTACTTCCACTAAAAAAGCTGTCATCATTGGCATTGATAATACCCATCACTCGCATTTTATAATTTGTTTTTTGTTTTGCTATTGCTTTAAATTCTTGAGCTATTGCCTTTAAACCAAAAGGTTGTGCAAGCTCTTTTTTTGCAAGATGTTCAAGCTCTTTTTGTGTTGCGATTAAGATACAGTCCACTTTTGGCACAGCTGCAATCACAGTACCTCTTGGCACCGCTAAATCAGCACCTATAGAGAGTGCATCTTGTTTTAAGATATTGGCTGCTCCAACATGAAGATCTTTAATATATAAGATATGATGTTTTGACTTAGAGGCAAGAATAGAAATTCCACCCCCATCTACACCTAAGTCTTGAAGATATCTTTTTATATCTATCTCATGAGAGAGTTTTTGAACCTGCACTATCGCTCCTTCACAAAACTCATAATCAACATAGCTAAGACACTTTGAGGACGAGAGTTAAGATCTATAAGTCTATATGCTTTATCAAAGTTTTCTAATTGAGCTTCGCTCAATATCAACTTATCGACCACAACTGCTCGATGATACATCGCTTCAACAAGCTCTTTTGCCTTTGATTTTTTGATGCGTGAGTGCTCTTTTAAAAAGCGAAACACCTCTGCATAATCTATATGTGAAAAATTCAAATCTATCATGGTATTTTGATGATGTGTATCAACCTTTAAGATAGGAAGACGTGAACGTACTGTTGCTAAAAGATTAGACTTTGTTGGAGATATGATGATAAACTCTATGTTTGTTGGAGGTTCTTCTAAAAGTTTTAAAAGGGAGTTTTGCGCTACTGAAGTAAACTCAAAAGCTCCTAAGATAATATACTTGGTTTGTGATTCACTAATGTAAGCTTCTGCTACAACTGCTTTTGCATGCTCTATCTTGAAATTTTCCTCAAAAAACACAACACTACGAAAAGGCTTGAGCTCTTCTACAAGCTTTTCACATTCAGCTTCCACATCACTTGAGATGAGGATATGCCCTTTTTTAAGAGCTTGCATCTACCTCTCCAAACATTGTAGCATTTAAAGATGCATTGAAAAGTTTATAAAGTTGTAAAAGTTTAATATCTAAGAGGTTATCATAAGATTTGAGTGTAAATGCATTATTGAAATCTTCATCAAAAATCCAAAAGTAACTATTGTCTTGGCGTTTTGCGATATCGCTGCGTTTATCTTCACCTTTACCGATGTACCAAAAGAAGTAATCGTTTTTATAACTCTGAGCGATCATATCATCAACCATATCGATCATCTCCCCTCCACTTACATTGTTGTAATGTGGATAGATACTATCGATACTTATCACAGCAATCGGTGGTCTCTCCATAGAGATACCATTTATATTTGTAAGGATATAGTTCTCAAGCCACTTACGTTTCTCATCGGTAATAAGGATAATTGTTTTTCCACTAAGGATTTGCTCTAGTGCATGAGCTGTCGTAGTGGTCCAATTAAAACGCAACTCTTCAAGCCAAGAGAGACTTCCACCCTCTTCACGAATGGCATCTAAACTCCATTGTGCGAAGTCTGGCTGATCAAAATCTGGCATCTGCTTATTTATCTAACTCATAAGCATCGTGAAGACCACGAACTGCTAATTCTGCATATTTTTCATCGATCACCATAGAGATTTTAATCTCTGAAGTTGAGATCATATTGATGTTAATGTTACTATCAGCCATCGTTGAAAATGCTTTTGCAGCAACACCAGTATGACTTCTCATACCAACACCAACTACAGAAACTTTACATATCTCTTCATTGTAAGAATCTGCATTTATTTCACCATCTTGAACAAAAGTATCTACGATCGCTTTTGCATCAGAGAGATCACCAACAGGTACTGTAAAGTCAATGTTTGTAGTCTCATCAACCGCTTTATTTTGGATAATCATATCAACATTCACTTCAGCTTTTGCAAGTGCATTAAAAATATCAGAAGCTATACCTGGTCTATCTTTTACACCTTGAAGTGATACACGTGCTTGATTTCTATCTAATGCTATTCCGCTTACTAATGGTGCTTCCATGATATTTTCTTCCTTTGTAATTAATGTGCCCTCTTCGTTAGAGAAGCTTGTTCTTGTTACTAAATTTACATTGAGTTTTTTTGCCATCTCTACTGAACGGTTTTGTAAAACTTTCGCCCCAAGAGATGCAAGTTCTAACATCTCGTCATAAGAGATCTTTTCTAGTTTTTTCGCTTTTGGCTCTATACGTGGGTCAGTTGTAAAGATTCCACTTACATCTGTATATATCTCACACAAATCAGCCTTAAGAGCTCCTGCAATCGCTACAGCTGAAAGATCAGATCCACCACGACCAAGAGTAGTGATATCACCCTCAGCATTTACACCTTGAAAACCTGCAACTACTACAATCTTGCCCTCTTTTAGAGCTTCTTGCATAGCACTTGGGTCTATCTCTTCAATACGAGCTTTTGTGTGGTGTTTGTCTGTTACGATTCCCGCCTTACGACCACTCATTGCAGTTGCCTTATGCCCCATCTCTTGAAGTGCGATAGAGAGAAGTGATGCAGTCACACGCTCACCTGAGCTTAGAAGCATATCCATCTCAGCACGAGCTGGATCTTTTGAGAAATGTTCTGCATAGCCTACAAGCTTATTTGTCTCTCCACTCATCGCAGAGACAACAACGACTACATCATTGCCTTTTTTCACAGTCTCACTTACACGGTTTGCCACATTTTGGATCCGCTCTAAATCACCAACACTTGTTCCACCAAATTTTTGAACTATTAACATCTACAGTAGTCCTTCATTTTTAAAATAATTTATCACTGTTTCATACACAGGTTTTTTAAAATGTGCCGTATGATGAAGCACATCTTTTACACTTACAAATTTATAGTCACTAAACTCTGGATGTTCAGTTTCTAAGTTTATCTTTGCATCTTTTGCAAGCTTTAGTAAAAAATAGCGCTGTGTTTGCCCTTTATAAGGCTTCATCTTCTTCGCAATCTTCTCTGGAAAATCATAACTGATCCACTCTGGATACTCACCAACTATCTCAGCATCCCTAGTTCCTATCTCCTCTTCGAGTTCACGAAAAAGTGCTTCTTTGACCTCTTCACCTTGATCTATGCCACCTTGAGGAAACTGCCAGATATCAAGAAGATCATTTCTTTGAGCTATAAATATCTCTTTTTCTTGAGGATAATTGGAAGAAACTATAATCATCGCCACATTAGGACGATATGCATCTTTTTTACTCATATATTTGCCTGTATTAAATTAACGCGATTATACATAAGATGTAATTAATCTTTACTAAAAGAGCTTGCATTGTAAAAGTTTTATCGTTATAATAAATGATATTATAGATATTTAAAGGGTGAGATATAGATGCAAAACAATGACTACGAATACAAAATGCTTGAAGCCTTTGTAGGGAAACCAGATAGAGTACTTTGGTATCAAAATGCTTTTTCAAAATTTAATGTTAATGGTGTCGATACAATGAAATGGCACTGGAATTGGTGGGGATTTTTCGGAGGATTTTTATATCTTCTGTATAGAAAAGCCTATACCCCTGCACTTATCCTTTTTCTTATTTCTGTGACGGTAGGGATGATTTTTCCCTTTGGTTTCATTATTGCCATCCTTGCTGGAGGCTACAGTACCTACTTTGTTTATAAGGTTTATAAAGTTCAAAAAGGGACCATTGAAAACATTATAGATGATGAGGAAAAACGTATAGAGACGATGAAAGAGATAGGGGGTTATCATCAATGGGTTATCTGGATTTATGGTGTTTTTATCTCCTTGATTATGCTTACATTTTTTGGTCTTGCACTCACTAGCATCTCTCAAATAAACTAAATGTTACTTTATATCCATATACCTTTTTGTGATTCTAAGTGCTCCTATTGTGCATTTAACTCTTATGTAGATAAGTTTCATCTCAAAAAGGAATATATGCAAGCTCTTTTAGTACAACTTAAACATGAACTACAAAGATTTAAGGCACAAGAATATTCTATAGAGACTCTATTTATAGGTGGAGGAACGCCATCAACTGTTTCACCAGAGCTTTATACCCCCATCTTTGAACTTCTCAAACCCTATTTTAAAGAGGATATAGAGATCACCTCCGAAGCAAACCCTAATTCAGCTTCCATAAAATGGCTTGAGGGGATGAAAAAACTTGGAGTCAATCGCATCAGTTTTGGAGTACAAAGTTTTAATGAGCAAAAGCTCAAAGTTCTCAATCGTGCACATACTCCAGATCAAGCGATACAAGCCATAAAAGATGCACATAAAATCGGCTATAAAAATCTCTCTCTTGATCTTATCTATGCAACCTATGGAGATACAAAAGAACTTTTAGAGTACGATATTCAAACAGCATTCTCTCTCCCCATCAACCATATCAGTGCTTATGCCTTAACCATTGAGGAGGGAACAGCCTTTGAATCAAAACCTCAAATGTCTTCAGAGCAACTCTCTTTAACCACTTGGATCTTTGAGAAGATCAAAAAACAAAGCTTTGAGCAGTATGAGATTAGTAATTTTGGCTCCTATCAGTCCCAACACAACCTCGGTTACTGGAAGTACAAAGATTATATAGGAGCAGGAGCAGGAGCAGTTGGAAAACTACACACTAAACGCTACTACCCCACTCCAGATATAGAAGCATACATACAAAACCCTCTACAGATAAGAGAGGAGCAACTTCAAGAGGAGGATTTAAGAATTGAGAAGATCTTTTTAGGTTTTCGCTCCTGTGTTGGGGTTGATACAAAAATTTTGACAAAAGAGGAGCTTCAAAGAGCAGATATTTTACTCCAAGAGAAAAAAATATCCCTCAAAAAAGATATATTTTATAACGATGAGTATCTTTTAGCTGATGAGATTACTCTTTTTATCTCTTCTTGAAGTTATTTTAGATAAAATCCAATTCTAAAATTATAATTTTTTAAAGGTTCGCTATGTTTGGTATGGGTTTTACCGAGATTCTTATTATTGCCGTTATAGCTATCTTATTTTTAGGGCCAGATAAACTTCCTAGCACTATGGTTGAGATTGCTAAATTTTTTAGAAATGTGAAAAATACAATTGGAACAGTAAAAAACTCTCTTGAAGAGGAGATGAATGTTACTGAGATTAAACAAGAGGCACTCGCTTATAAGAAACAACTTCTTGATGCTACCGATACACTTGAGAAAGTAACTGATGTCAAAGGAACCATAAATTCCACAATGGCAAACTTAGGTGATGATCTACTCAATGATGATGACGAGCCTACTGCCAAAGCTCCTAAAGAGCCCCAAACAGTAACATTTAAAAAGAAACCGAAAAAAGAAGATACTACTGATGTTTGATGAACTTCGTCCCCACCTTATAGAACTTAGAAAAAGACTTGCTATCTCTGTTGGTAGCCTTATTGTTATGTTTTTTGTGATGTTTTTCTTCCACGAACCACTTTTAAACTGGATGGTTGATCCACTCAATACTGCCCTTATAGAAGTGGGTAAAAAATCTGTCCATGCAGCAGATGGTATGATCACAACAAGCCAAGTTGGTGGTGCATTTTTTGTAGCACTTAAGGTTGCATTTTTCGCTGCTATCGTTGGTTCTTTACCTATTATACTTTCTCAAATCTGGCTCTTTATCGCTCCAGGACTTTATGCAAATGAAAAAAAGATGCTTATCCCCTTCATCGTAGGTGGAACAGTTATGTTTGTCGTGGGTGTTATGTTTGCTTACTATGTGGTTACCCCCTTTGGTTTTGATTTTCTTATCACCTTTGGTAGTTTTAAATTTACTCCACTTATCAACATTGAAGATTATGTAGGCTTTTTTACTAAGATTATGTTTGGTTTTGGTTTAGCCTTTGAGCTTCCAGTTTTTGCTTACTTTTTAGCACTTCTTGGACTTGTGGATGACAGACAGATGACTGCATTTTTTAAGTATGCTATTGTTATTATCTTCATCGTTGCCGCCCTACTTACCCCTCCAGATGTTCTTACACAACTTCTTATGGCTGGTCCACTTATTATCCTCTATGGTATCTCTATACTTATAGTAAAAATGGTAAATCCTGCACCACCACTTGAAGATGAGGATGAAGAAGAAGAGGAAGAAAAAACTACAGAGAAGATAAGTGAGCAATAAAGAGCTACTTACCTCTAGCTATGACTTTACTCTTCCACAAGAGCTCATAGCCACCCATCCTGCACACCCTAGAGACCATGCAAAACTTTTAGTTTATAATCGTGCAGATGATACTATAACCCATAGTCACTTTTACGATTTAGAAAAGTTTATCCCCCAAGATGCAGCTTTAATCTTTAACGATACCAAGGTTATAAAAGCTCGTCTGTTTGGGAAAAAAAGAAGTGGTGGTAAGATTGAGCTTCTTATAAATAGAGCCCTTAATGCTCACGAGATCAATGTCTATATGCGAGGAAAAGTCAAAGTTGACACAGAAGTACTTTTTGATGAATCTCTTATAGCTACAACACAAAAGCTCAATGATGATGGTAGCAGAATTGTCACTTTTTCCCAATCAGGGAAACTCCTACGTTTTGAAGACCTTTTACCTATCATCGACAAGATTGGACATATACCCCTTCCCCCTTATATAAACAGAGAAGATAATGCAGAGGATGCAAATGAGTACCAAAGTGTCTTTGCCCGTGAAGAGGGAGCTGTTGCTGCACCTACAGCCTCACTCCACTTTACAGAGGAGCAACATAAAAGAGTATGCCAAAACCACCCTCATGCCTTTGTAACACTCCATGTTGGTAGTGGAACATTTAAGCCTGTAGAAGCTGAGATTATTACAGAACATCCAATGCACTCGGAATACTATAGTATATCGCCAGAGGCTCAAGAGCTTTTAGACTCAGAGATACCTATCTTAAGTGTAGGGACAACTTCAACACGTACCATAGAGTTTTATGAAAAGCATGGCAAAATTCCGGCAGGTGAAGCAAATCTTTTTTTGCATCCAAACAATAAACCAAGCAGAGTGAACCATCTCCTTACTAACTTTCATCTTCCAAAATCAACCCTATTAATGTTGGTTGCATCTTTTGTGGGACTAGAAAAAACTCAAGAATTATATGCTGAAGCTATCAAAGAGAAGTATCGATTTTACTCTTATGGCGATGCGATGCTTATCCTCTAAAACGCGATAAAGATAAATTTTATACTACTAAAGATACTTTTGCATTGATAATTTCAATCTCACCATTGAGTTCAGCCTCAAAGACCCTTGCTGGAAACTTTTGTAAAAGCTCTTCATAACTTGGATTTGTTTTACAAAAGTTGATAAATGCATCCCCCTCTTTACTTTGGTACACTCCAAACCTCTTTACAAAACTATCTATATCATAGATAGCCTTAGCTATTCCATCTTCTAAAAGTTTGTTTGTAGCACGACTCTCCCCTATCCTATGAGCTAGTACATAGATCTCTTTACCCATTTTTTTGGCATATTCGACACTTCTCATTGTCCCTGAATTCTCATCTGCATACATCACAACAAGAACTTCCCCCAAAGCTACTATAAGTTCATTACGAAGAGGAAAATTATACCTTTGCGATGGTGTACCAGCTTGGAACTGACTAAGAACCAAACCATCTTTTTCTATCTGATGTATGACATTTTTATTGATTGCTGGGTAACATTTATCGAGACCCGTGCCAGCTACCATGATGGTATTGTTTGCACCAGCTGCCTTATGTGCAATGATATCTGTCCCAATAGCTCCACCACTCACAACACATACATTTGCCTGTGCTAGCTTAGCTGCTAGTTCATGTGTAAGCTGTCTTGCATATTGATTTGGTTTACGGCTTCCCACAATGGAGATCTTCTTTCTTTCAAGCAGTTCAATGTTTCCCTTATAGTATAATTCTTTGGGATAATGTTTCATTGATTCTAATGCTTTTATATCTCTATCTACTGTATAAATCATATGATACTCTTCTAAAATCGCTTTAGTAAAGTCTATTTACATAAACCAAATCTATATCTTTTAAGAGTTTTTTTGATTCTCTTAGTGCTTCGAGTGTATTTGGATGTGGATGCCCAATGGCAATGGCTGTACCATGAAGTTTAGCCTGTTTTATCGCTTGTTTTATCTGCTTTAAAACATAGGCCTTATCCATATGATGATCTAAAAATACATCTCTAGCAACATAACGAAGTCCAAAGTTTTTCATCACCTTTGGTGCTTTTGTTTTTGCCGTTGTTCTACTGTCTATAAAATTAATATGGTTTTTGTTGAGTGCAAATACAAGTCTATTCATCGCTATCTCATTTGATGTAAACTTACTTCCTGTATGATTATTTATATAATGAACTTTAGGAAACCATTTTTTGATCTGTTGGATTCTCTGTGAAATTTTTTGCTGAGAATCTGTTATACGTAAAGTGTGCGGTTCTTCTGCTGAAAAACTTTGTGCCTCCATTGGGAGGTGCACCATGTAAAATGGCTCTTTTGCTGCTAATTTCGCAGAATTTGGTCTAGCACTACTTGGGGGTAAAAAAGACATCGTCAAAACAATACCTACACTTTTTATAGCTTTAATTTGTCGTGCAGTGGTCACATCGTCTATGATAATGGCTAGTTTTGGTTTGTTTGAGCTATGCTTAATCGCTCTTTTTAATGGTTGAATCGGCTGTACTACAGTTGCACTGTCAAATTCATGAGAAGCAGAAATGTAATCTTTTTTTATCTCTTGTTTTAAAACAGCTTGCAATCTTTTAGTAACAGTTTCTTGTTTTTTTGCTTTTTGTTCCAATTTTTTAAACAAAGCAAGTCTTTTTTGCTTTTCTATATTTACTTGTTTAGAGTTTTGTACCTTCCCATCTTCAAAGCCAAAATAATATCCAGCGACTAATGCACTTAATACGAGAGCAATAATTGCTAATGCCCATGCTATATATGTTAAAATTTTTGTATTATTTTTACTTTTCGCTTTTTTTCTTTTTGCCATTCTTCCACTCATATATTTCAAATTTTTGTAACTATATCTAAAGAAAAATAAATTTTAGGTATTGCATTGCAATTTGACATACAATTAACCTTATCTATTATTTTTGTAAAGTTTAAGTATCATTTATGTATAATCGCGAGTTCCTTTCTCTTTGTAATGTCGAATGTCGACACTATATTTAGATCCGAAAGGGAAACATAAGCCGTAAGGCAAATACCAAGAGGAGATCATACTATATGAGAAAATACGAAAACCTAGTAATCGTAAAACCTACATTTACAGCAGAAGAAATTCAAGCTAACATCACAGCAATCGAAGAAGTTATTACTTCTAACGGTGGTGAAATCGCAGCAAGAAATGCAATGGGAATGAGAAAATTAGCATACCCAATCGAAAAAAATGAGCGTGGTTATTACCATGTTGTTTATTATACAATTGCTCCAGCTGCAATTGCTGAAATTGAAAGACGTTTCCGTATCAACGAAGATTTACTTCGTTTTGTAACTATTAAATACGATACAAACCGTGAAATTACAGCATGGAATGCTCTAGTTGAAAAAGCTAACAAAGTTACTGAAGCTCCAAAAGCAGAAGAAACTCCAGCACCAACAGAGGAAGCTCCAGTAGTTGAAGAAGCTCCAAAAGCAGAAGAAGCTCCAGTAGCAACAGAAGCAGCAGCTGAGTAATTAAAGCTCAAATATAAGCTTAAAATTGAAGGAAAACTTATGTTCAATAAAATAATTTTAGTTGGAAACTTAACACGTGACATCGAACTTAGATACTCTCAAGCGGGTATGGGAATTGCAAAAACTGCAATTGCTACTAGCCGTAAATTCACTAGCAATGGTGAGAAAAAAGAGGAAGTATGTTTTGTAGACATCACTTTTTTCGGTAGAAGTGCTGAAGTTGCTAACCAATACCTCAGAAAAGGAAGTAAAATTCTAGTTGAGGGAAGATTAAATTTTGAACAATGGGTTGACCAAAACGGACAAAAAAGATCAAAACACTCTGTTATCGTAGAAACTATGCAGATGTTAGACTCTAAAGGGGACAACCAAGGTG
>JAMORK010000044.1 GCA_027063645.1 Sulfurimonas sp. | reverse complement strand
GTCCTACCGTTTGTGGATGGGAATTATAGGGGGTTGTTGCTTAGAAATTGCTTAAGTATTAAAGAGTTTATTGAAAGTTTTCTATTTTGTGGTTTTATTTGTTTCTATTGCTTTTTGTGATTGGATTTAAGAGTATATTTTCTTATTAATACTGTGTAATACTTGCATATCCAGTTTCTGGTCTTACAGTAATTACTACATTACTTGAACCATCACTAAATGTCAATGTACAATCCCCTGTTATAAGTCTTTGTGTTGCAGCGCTGTATGGACCTGTCATACTTGATACACTACCATGAAAAGGTCTGCCTAGGTTATCGAATGCTATTCTTGTACTTCCATTAGCATTACAATTATTTCCAAATGTTACTGATGTAATTCCATACGATGCCGTTAAGTTCATTTTTCTTGTCATTCTAGCATCCGTACTTAATATAGTTGCCCCATAACCACCACTAAGTAATTTAGTACTATTTTCAGGATTTTTTGCTATTTCACCAACCGTTGCATCTCCACCATAAACACCTGCATCCGAAAATATTGTATATGCAACATCTCCATTTGGTGCTACATTATTATGAAAAACAATTTGCCATCGCCCTTTATACCAATTTGCATCACCACTATTATATTTATCATCGACTAAAGCTAAATGTTGTGTATATCTTATATGGGATACTATTTGAATAGCAGCTTCTTGAAGTGGGTTTGTTCGTGTTCTTGGAATAATAACAGCTGCAATAATCCCAATAATAACCAAGACAAAAATCATCTCAATCATCGTAAATGCTTTTTTCATAAAAATACCTAATTGTTATATAAGTAAAGTATATCGAAAAAATAGTTATTTTAAAAGATTTTGAAAAGAAGAAAGGGGTGTTTGTTCAAGGAAAAATCCTTGAACAGCAGAAAACTAAAGTTTTTCTGCTTTTTGAACATCATAAAGGATATCATCCATTGGATGTCTGTACATTGGCATTGCAAGACGTTTTTCATCAAGAATATGACCGATGAAACCGATTGAACGACCAACAATAAAGAATGCATTAAGAGTACCAGATGCGATAAACTCATTAATCTCTTCTTCTGTATAACCAAGAGCTCTCCACATATCTACCATTAAAATACCAATAGTACCATCAACATTTAAGATAAGGTTCTCTTTTTTACTTGTAGTAAGAGCTTCAACAGTTCTTGCATAATCAAGTAATGGTGTAGCTGGGAAATGCTCAGCTGCAAAATTCATAAGACCAGTTACACGTAAATCTGGATTTTTAAGAGATTTAATACGGTGACCGATACCTGGAATTGGAATACCTTGTTTTTTCATATATGCTAAGAATTCTTTTGGAGAAAGACCATTATCATCAGCATATTTGAAGTGTTCTGCAGCACCATCAATAGCACCACCAAAACGTGGACCAATTGTTAAAAGACCAGTTACAAGTGACTCAACTACTGATTTACCAGCACGAGCAGTTACCTTGGCATTGTGTGCACCAGAAACAGCTGGACCATGATCAGCAACAGTTTTCATTACAGTTTCAATAAAATCTGTAGCCCATTTTGGATACTGTTTTTTGAACCATAGAAGTGAAATAACATCACCGATACCTTTACCAGTATCTGGTGTAGCTACACTAGAGATTGGGAAACCTGCATATGTACACTCTTCACCACGATCATCAGAGATAGTACAGATAAATTGTTTACTTCTTCTTACTGTTGGAACGATGTTGATCTCAGGCTCTGGAATCGCTGGAAGATTAAGAGATTCAAATACCTCTTTAATTTTCGCTGGAAGATCATTGAAAGTATCTGGTACATGAATACCAGCTTCTCTCATTGCATTGTTTTTATACTCTGCAGTTTCCATCTCACCATTAGCACTTGCACCAGCATGACCAAATTGAACACCTGAATCATAATACTTAGCAATTGTACCAATACACCATGCAATGATTGGTTTTGTGATTTTACCTGACTTAACAGCTTCGATTACTTTATACTCTTCAGTACCACCAACTTCACCAAGAAGGATCATATACTTCACTGCTGGATTTTTCTCCATACGAAGTAAGTTGTCAATAAATACAGATCCAACAAAACGGTCACCACCAATAGCAACACCCTCAGCAATACCATCAGCATTGATAGCAATGATATTTGAAAGTTCATTAAAAAGTCCACCTGAACGAGTCACAAGTCCACAAGAACCTGCACGATGAAGTTTAGAGTTAATGATATTAGTGATAGTACCACCAATATTAGCAACTTTGAATGCACCCGGTGTGATAGCACCAACAGTAGCAGGCCCAATAACAGTTACACCAAGTTCTCTAGCTTTAGCATTCATAGCACGTGCAAGACGCTCAGGGATACCTTCTGCTGTAATCATCATAGAAGAGAAACCACCGATCTCAAGAGCTTCCATTGTTACATCATATGCAGTTCTAAAAGATGCAAAGTTTAAAAGTACATCAGCTTGTGGCTGAGCAGCTTTTGCATCTGCTGTAGTCTTATAAAGTGGAATCATCACTTCATCAGCACCATAAAAGAATTTTTCGAACTTATTTCCACTTGTTGGTGCTACGATAGCAGCAACAGATGGTTTTTCTCTTTTGATTGTATAATCATAATCAAGCATTCTTTGGATAGCAGTTTTATTGTTATTCCAAAAAATAGCTTGTGTGTCTCTTGTATATAATTGTTCCATTATTTCTCCTTACTTCTCTAGTGCCATACGCACGATATCTGTAACGTGTGTTTCTGGTCCGTAAACTTCGATATATAGACCTAGTCTATCCGCAGCTTCTTTAATATCTTTAAGACCTTTTTCGTAGTTTGGTCCCCCACGACGAACATAGATTTTAACACCAACTTCTTTCATCTTATCTGCATAGTTTTCAAATGCTTGGATAATACCTGTAAAAGTTTTTGCAACATCAGTAAAGTTAGCAATAGCTCCACCAATAATCATAACTTTTCCACGACCTTGAGGATCTTTTTCTCTTGTCATAAGATCAAGTAAAGTCTCTGCATAGAATTTTGTTTCACCAGTAGTTGGACCACCTGAATACTCACCATAGTTAGCAAGATCTTCGATTCCAGCCATGTCAGCAATAGTATCAGCATAAACAACTGAAGCACCACCACCAGCAACCATAGTCCAGATTCTAGCTTCTGGCTTAAGGAGTGTAAGTTTTAATGAAGCACCAGTTTTTGCATCAGCTTCTTCAATAGCTTCAACTTCTGGAGATTTTGCTTCCATACCAAATGCAGTAGGATACTCAACATCACCCCACTCATCTACCATCATAAATCCAGCAGTATCATCAAGTTTTGCAACCATATCTAAAAGCTCAATTTTATTCCCTTGCATTACAAAAGGGTTAATCTCTAGGTATGCGAAGTTTAACTCACGGTATGCTTTAAAGAAACCAATAGCAAATTTTGCAAAGTTTTCTTTATCTTCGGGTTTTACATCTGCAGGGATATTTGCTTTAATCTTTTCAGCTATCTCTTCTTCTGTATCAGTAATTTTGAATGCTACTTCAGTAACTTTCTCATCCCAACCCTCTTCAACTTCCATTCCACCTTCAGCAGACATATATAGCATGTCATCATCACCAACACAAGTTGCAGAGATGTAGTACTCTTCAGATTGATCATGTGGAGTAAAAGGCTCAACTACGAAATGAGTTAACATATCTACTTTTGGTTCACCTGTAGGTGTGTCACCATCAAATGAAAAGTAAACAGATTGCTCAGAGCTAGATTTTTCATCTATCCATGAAGCAGCTTTTTGTAATGAAACATCACCTGGCTTAGCATCTTTAAAAAGAACTAATCCATTCTTACCACGTTTACCAAATAACATATCTGGTTTTGCAACAAGTGCTTTTTCATTTAACCATTTTTTATCTTTTGCAGCTTCAAGAAGTTCTGATCCGTTTTGAACCATCACTGTTTCGTATGCATAAGTAAAGTCTGGAAAATATTTATCCCAGTGCTTTGCTAAAATCGACTTTGCGTCATATTCTCGTATCGCTTTTTGAGCCATAGAAACTCCCTATTTTGATATTTGTTGGTTATTCTAGCGTAATCTTATTTAATAAAATCTCTATGCTTATAATTCATATTAAAGAGATTTATTTATTGTTTAAATTAGTAACACTGGCTGCATATATAGTTTTCTTTTTGTAACTTATTGTTACATCTGCTTTCTTTACATCTTTTAAAGGAAGCTCTTTTAGGTAGTAAGTGTCACATTGTGATATGCCATAAAACTTTAATCTTATAGCTAAATCTCTATTTGTACTAACACAACGGATCTCTCTTTTTTGTAGTGCAGTTGCCAACTCTTTTGCTATATGCATCTTATAAGCAAAATGCTTTTTAGGATTATCTAAAACAAGGTAAAGTTCTTTATTAAAAAGTACTGTTATAAAATTGATAAATAAAAATAAAAATGCTAAAGTAAAAATCAATTTGTATCTTTTTCTATACATTCTTAAACGCACTCTATAAGAACTTATAAATATTTGTGCTGCTAAAGGTAATGCTACAATAAGATAAGGTGCAAAATACTCTAAAGAAACCTGCTGTCTAAAAGATACTACAAGCGAGTAAAGTAAAGCTGTTGCAGCAATATACCACACTTGATCCATTTTTTTTGCTAAGAACCTTCTATAAAGAGTGTATACAATATATATAAAAACAATTGGTGTAAGAATAGCACTATAAACACCTATAGTATCTAAGAAATGTCCTCGTGGAAAACCATTAAGATCCAAACCATACAGATATATATTAATAGATAGGTAAAATAGATTGAGAAAGAGTTGGTGTTTCTTGCGATGAATAATTGCATATATACCTAAGCCTAAGAAAAGATAAACAAACCCATGATTAAGTAGAGCTAAAAAAAATAAAAGTACTAAAGAGTATTTTTCTGAAAAGGACTGTGATACATAAATATACAAAAAAAGTCCAAAAATAATAATACCTGCATCATTAACAACTATGGCAGAACTAACAACTCCAGGAAGCATGATGAAAAGTAGTACAAGCCATAATCTATTGCGTTTTAGGTGAACATAATTTTTTGAAATTTCATACAATAAAAGTGCACTAAAGAGATGAAGTGAAATCATAACAAAACGCAATCCAAAATCATTTTGCCCAAAAACAGATAAGGATATTTTCGTTACAAATTGTAAAAAAGAGAAAGAGCCATAAAGTAATTCTGCCTCAGCAGTGGAGATGGATACCTCTGATGTTTGAAAAAAAAGTATAAGTGCATCTACCCCTAATAATAAGAGTAAGATGTAGCGATATTTCATAATTTTAAGAAGTTTCCTATCATCTCATGTCCATATTCACTCATAATAGACTCAGGATGAAACTGTACACCATAGATCTCTTTGTCTTTAATCTTGAGTGCCATAATTTCATCATCATCAGTACTATAGGCTGTTGGAATTATCTCTGATGGCAATGTTTGTTTATCGACAATAAGAGAATGATAACGTGTTGCAATAAACTCTTGAGGCAAATCTTTAAAAATAATACACTCATCACTTTGCTTCATTATAGAAGTTTTACCATGCATCATATTTTTTGCACGAACAACATCACCACCAAATACTTGAGCAATACTTTGATGACCCAAACAAATACCTAAAATTGGTAATTTGTCTTTAAAATGCTCAATAACTTGAAGGGTTACACCCGCTTCATCTGGAGATGCAGGACCAGGGGATATGATGATTTTTTCAGGATGTAGTGCTTCAATCTCTTCTACACTCATCTCATCATTGCGAATAATTTTCAAATCAGCACCAAGCTCTCTACAATATTGAACAATATTATAAGTGAAACTATCGTAATTATCTATCATTAATATCATGTATCTATCCCTAAGATTTTATAAAACAGAGTATATCTACTTCGCTCTTTTATTTTACTTTAGTATCTAAATTATCTCCCGATCCTAGAAGAACAGATACCCATCTTGTACTCTCATTTTCATGGAGAATTATTTTTGCCATAATGGTTAAAGGGATAGAGAGTAACATCCCTACCATACCTAGTAACCAACCCCAGAAAAGTAATGATAAAAATACGACAAGGGTTGAGAGCCCTAAACCTCTTCCCATCACTTTTGGCTCTATAACAGAACCTATAATAACATTGATACCAACATAAAGTGCTGTAACTACAGCAGCACTTACACTCCCTAACTGGACTAATGTTATTAAAACAGCAGGTACAGCTGCAATGATAGAGCCTATATTTGGGATAAAATTTAATAAAAAGGCAAGAACTGCCCATAAAAAGGCATAATCTGTTCCTATCATAAGCAGAGCTATCCAAACAATAAAACCTGTCAATAAGGAGATAAGGGCTTTAAGCATCATATACTCTTTAATTTTTGTAAAAATTTGCTCTATATGCTTCATTGAGTCAGTGTTGTTATCGGCAATTTTAATTTTTTGAACAAAGCTTTTTGATTCCAATAGCATAAAAATAACAGTAAGTAGAATCACAAAGCCATTCGTAAACATAGAGCCCATCCCCTTTATAATAGAGCTAACAAAAAGCATAATTTGTTTAGAGTTTATAAAAGTTGACAACTCTTCTACAGGGACATCAATACCAAAAGAATCGGCATATTGAGCAAGTAAAAGATAATTTTGAGTTAATTTTTGAGAATAAAGGTCTATATTTGCACTAAAATCTTGTACAGAGTTACCAATAAGTGATGCAACTGCCCCTAAGAATAGAACAAAAATCAAAATAACTAATAATAAAGATATTCCTTCTGGAAGTCCTTTTTTCTTAAGATAAAAAAATGAGGGTGAAAGGATAATAGCAATAAAGAGAGAAAGTAAAAAGGGGACTATAATTTCTGAAGCACTCTTAACTCCAGCCAAAACTATTATGACACTTGCCATCACAATAAAATAATATCCTATTTGTCTCTCTTGCATTTTTTAGCCTTGTATCTGTTTTTGGTTTGTAAGTTGTTGTAAATAATTTGAAATATTTATAAGTGAAAAAGTCACTAAAAATATCATAAGTCCGGGGAAAAAGCTTACCCACCAAGCTATCTCTACTACATCTTTACCACCACTAAGTATGGTTCCCCAACTCATTTGAGGAGCGACTATACCTAATCCTAAAAAGCTTAGTCCAGATTCTGCCAAAATAGCTCCACCCACTCCAAAAGTAAAACTTACAAAATAGATAGGAGCTAAGATAGGTGCATAGTATTTAAAAAGAATTTTTAATTTACTTACATTGGCAATATTGAGTATCTTTATATAGGGTTGTGAAGTTATCTTAAAACTTTCAGAGCGGATAAGCCTTGCTGTAGTCATCCAGCCTGTAATGGAGATAATAACAATTAAAACCCAAACTGAAGCATTAACATAACTAACCAGTGCTAAGAGCAAAAAGAAGGTTGGAAATGTTAAAAAGAGATCTACCATTATAACAAATCCTTTATCTATAACACCTCTAAAATAACCAGCCATCGCGCCTAAGATTAGTCCTACTAAAGAAGCAATAAACGCACTACCAACACCAATAATAAGTGATATTTTACCACCTTCAATAAGTCTTGCCAGAATATCTCGGCCCAATCTATCTGTACCTAAGAGATGTTCATATGAGGGTGGAGTTAAAATTGACAAAGCATTGAGTTCATAAGCACTTTGAGTATAAAAAAAAGAACCAAAAAAGGAGAAGAAAAAAATAAAAAATAAAATAAAAATGCTAAACTTCGGCATTTAAAACTACTGTTTAATCCCTAAAAGTGTCTGCATCATCTGATCTATTGTTGTAATAATTTTAGCAGAAGCCCCATATGCAGTTTGATATTTAATCAAATTTGTCATCTCTTCATCAATACTTACTTTAGAAACACTAAAGTATTCAATTTCTGTTGCATTAAACTGTGTTGTGACTGTTTCATTTCTTGTAATTGCGGAGTTTGTAGCAATACCTACATATGTAGATGTGATATCTACCATACCATACATAGTTGTATTATATGTTTGATTACCAACCTCAAAATCATATGTTTCAAACTGTTGTTGTACCATATTTAATGCTATTCTATTATCTCCTGCATTAGAAGAGTATCCAGCAGAAATTAAAGTTGGATTATCTCTGAACTCAGAAGTAAGCCTCATATTACTAGCATTATCTCCATCAAAATATCTTCCTAACCCTAATGCTCCTGCAAAATTTGTTCCAGAACTATAAGAATCATTAGTTAAGTTATCTTCTATTGCAAAAGTAAAACCTTTTCCTTCAAAAGCAGGATCAATCGAAAGTTCTAATCGTGTTTCCCCAGTAGCAGATGGATTAAAATTAAAATTTATCAAATCATCAATATCATTATTTGCATTACCATCACCATTATCATCAAGAGTTCTATGTATCTGATCTTCAATTGAATTAGACCCAACTACACCTTTCATAGTTGTTGCTTCATTAATTGTGATATCTCTTGCAGCATATCGATTTCCATCTATATCATAGACAACGAGAGAAAAAGAGCCTTTATTTAAATTTAATCCTGAATTTACTAAAGGCTCATCTGGTTCAACTGTAACGATATCTGAATTCATTCTAATTTGTGCACTTTGAGCATATAGGTTATTTGTTGTTTCAATAAGTCCCTCGGCAAATGAATCAAACTGTGTAACAACATTTTGGATAATTCCATCAACAGGTTGTCCACTTGTTGTATCTATAACACCGCCTCTAAGATCAAGCATTGCACCTATACGTCCATCATTAATCGTTTCTTCCATAGGGATAAGTGTGCCATCTTGTCTTTCATAAGAGATACTATAAAATCCTGCAGCATTACTCTCTTGTGTAAGTTTTAATGGATGGTATGTATTCCCATCTACAATATTAAAGCCATTGACACTTAAAGTATAACTTCCTGTTCTGATGTTTGAATTTGAATCAATTTGAATATTTGACTCAAGTTGCCCTTGATTTACCTCTGCACCAATCAAACGTGAAAGTGATCGCTCCAATACATTTCTTTTATCTCGTAAATCATTTGCTGTATTTTCACCTGCAGCTTCAGCTGTATCAATGGAGATATTAACTTCGGCTAGTTGCCTTGCTAAATCATTAACTTCGTTTATATCAACAGATAATGCATCATTCACTTGCATTTGCAAATTTAGTATCTGCCCTTTCGTCTCTGCTATATGTTGGGTTAATGTTTCTGTCTGTTTAGCCAATGCAATTTTAATAGAGTCATTATCTGGATTATCTGCAAAAGTTTGCCACATATTATAATATTCTGCCAAGTCTGACTTTATCCCAACACCATCAATTTCTGGAAAATATGATGAAAGTTCTTCTAGTGTTTTTTTTTCGTAATCACTATACTCTTTATCTGCCGATACTGAGTTATATCTATCAAAAACAAAGTTGTCAAATATTCTTTCTATATCTTTTAGGTCAGCACCATTACCAACTTGTCCAGGGTATAAAGACAATGGTGTTGCTGCTGCACTTACAACTCTTTGTCTAGTGTAGCCTTCACTTTCTGCATTTGCTATATTGTTACTTGTTGTATTTATGCCAACTTGAGCAACACTTAAACCAGAATAGCCAATATTTAAAGAATTAAAGATAGAAGCCATTTTACACTCTCACTTTCAATATTGTTGATTCTTTTGAAGCAACTCTATCATAACCTTGCATCTCTGTTGGGACTAAACGTTCTAAAAAACTGTTATAAACATTACTTACTAGTACCACTAATTTTGCATATTTTTTATTTACATCTCGTAAGTTATTTAATTCTACTTTTAAATCATCTAACAATTTATGTTGCTGCTCATTTAAAAGGCTAGAGAGCTCTTTGTCTGGATTTGTAGTCATCATTTTAGATATCTCATGGTCAATCATCGCTTTTTTATTTTCAAAACTCTTTAATTTTTCTTCTTTTAGCGATAAACGTTCAAATTGAGGATCATTCTGTGCTAACTTAATATCTTCTATATCTGATTGTGTGATTTTAATTAAATCTTTTAGATCTGATAAGGCACTTTCTAAATGATGAGACAACATATTTAACCCCTGTTATTTATTTAACTCTACAACAACTCGTCTGCAATTTTTTTTGAAAGTGCATCCAAGTCAACTTTATACTCTCCCGATGCGAGAGACTCTTTTAAGCTGTCTAGTTTACTTAAGTCGCCCTGTTTTGAGACAGTGTTACTCGCAACATTTTTAGCTGATTTTGTTTCACCAAAACCATTTGCATAAGCAGTACGAATAGACGAACTATTTGTTTGTGAAATCATAATGTATCCTTTAAGTTGTTCACGAAATTTTCCATATACAACTACATCGACAAATACGACAAAATATTTAGCTTTTTTGACTCAAATAATCATAAAGCATTTGTGAAAAACCGAAGCTTCCTGCACCAGCTTTACTTAACTCATCTCTATACATTGATTTGTATATTTTATCCCCTGGATCGTTCTGGGATGTAAAGAGACTTTGTTCATCTTTCATTGCATTATCTAACATCATTTTTATGATAACAGATTCAAAAGCATCTGTTTGCTCACGAAGAGCTTTATCTTCTGCTTTTGGATCAATCTTTGGTATTGTATGTTGCTGTGCAACTTGCATCGCTTGTGCATTTATAGAATCAAGACCATATCTACTCATTATATTACCTTTAAATCTGCAGAGATACTTCCCGCACTCTTCATAGCTTCAAGAATTGAGATTATATCTTTGGGTGTTGCACCTAGTTTCTGTAAAGACCTTACCAGGTTTGCAACAGTTGTTGTGCCCTCTGTTGTATAGATCTCATTTTCATTCAACCCAATGACAAGATTTTTATCTACAACCATTGCACCACTTGGCTGTGCTGCAGTTTTACCCTCAACAATCTTTATGGTGATATCACCATGTGTTAAGATAATAGGCTTAATAGCAATCTCAACACCTGCAACTATAGTCCCTGTTCTCTCATTGATTACTATACGACTTTTTGGTTCATAGTTCATATCTATCTCTTGAACCTCAGCTAAAAATTCAATCATTGAACGATTTGCAGGGCGTTTGAGTTTTATACTTCTTGAATCAAGTGCTACAGCTACTTGAGTATTGTAAAAATTATTGATCGCTTTTTGTACAGAAACTGCATTTTTAAATCCTGATTCTTTTAAAGAGAGTGTTGCATACTCTTGGTGAAATAGGTCTATATTTATCTCGCGTTCTATGAATCCACCCTCATATACCACACCTGTTGTTGGATGGGACTCACTACCAGCTCCACGTTGATTACGTCCACCGATACTTACAGCACCTTGGGCAAGAGCATAAATCTTTCCATCAACCCCTTTTAGTGGTGTCATAAGAAGTGTTCCACCCTCTAGTGACTTTGCATCACCAATAGAAGAGACTGTGATATCAAACTTATCCCCTTGACGAGAAAAGGGCTTCATTGTCGCAGTTACAACAACAGCTGCAACATTTTTTGACTTAATATCCACCGAGTTCATATCGATATTCATCGCTTTTAACATATTGGCAATTGATTGAAGTGTAAATTTTGATGTTGTTCCATCTCCGGTCTTTTTTAGACCTACCACAAGAGAATATCCTATAAGTTGATTCTCTCGTACACCAACAATGCTTGATACATCATTGATTTTTGTAGCATAGAGTGATGACAAAAAGAGTGTTAAAAGTAGTATATATCTCATTGCTTTTCCTTGAATTACTCAAGAAATAGCAATTATTATTCCAGTTTAGTCTGCTTGGAGGTATGTAAGTGTTGTATTTCCAAATTTTTTAGATTTGGATTTTGAAAAACTCCCTAAATGTTCTGGAATTTCTAAACCTGTCATGTGTTCTATAATAATCAGCTTTACTATCTCTTGAGGTAACGAAGCGATAAGCTGCATTGTTTTATCATAAATATCTTCCATCCCCTCACGTATACTAAAAGGTGGATCTATGTAAAAATATGCTTCTTCATTTGTTTTTTTCAGCTTGCTCACTATCGCGTTTATATTGCTAAAACTATCTCCACCGTGTACTTCACAAGAGCTTGGATCAGTTAGTGCAATATTTTTTTTCAATGTAGCAAGTGCATCTCTATCTTTTTCCATAAAATAGATTTTTTTTGCTCCACGACTTAAAGCTTCAAGACCAATTGATCCACTTCCAGAGAATACTTCTACAAAGGTGGCATCCACAATATCAAACTGTAAGGTATTAAAAAAAGACTCAAGCACAATCGATTTTGAACTTCTTGTTGTATCTTTAGATGGAAGTGCAAGAGTTTTTCCTTTAAACTTTCCCGCTATGATTTTTTTTGTAAGTTTTTTAGTATTATTTTTCATAAAATGCTTTCACTGCTCTTAAAATATTCTCTTTATACTCTTGTGTGAGTTGTTCTATTCTATTTTCTAAAATATCAAAGTCAAGAGAATTTTCTTCAGCCTCTGGGGCAATTACTTTCT
Organism: Sulfurimonas sp.; assembly: GCA_027063645.1. Classification (GTDB taxonomy): domain Bacteria; phylum Campylobacterota; class Campylobacteria; order Campylobacterales; family Sulfurimonadaceae; genus Sulfurimonas. The sequence goes on along the minus strand of JAMORK010000044.1, from coordinate 44,924 downwards.
CTTTTAAATCTTTTTGAGGATATAACTCCATGTACTTACTCTCAAGTGCTAAAATAAGCTGAGACTTAGAAAAAGGTTTCACTAAGTCAGCCTTACTCTCACTAGAGATATAAAAACATCGACTATCGTCTAAACATTCTGCATCTCGAACTACGATGTCACACTGTTTTTTTGAACTGAGATATTTACTCAAAAAAAGTTCTAATGATTTTTGTAAAAGTGGGGAATGACACTCTACTGCTACTTTCATATTCTATCCTTCTAGGTAGTAATTTATACTATATTTTATATCTTCATCTATATCTGTTGCACTTTGTAAAAGCCATCGAGCATAAGAAGTATCATTGTTACAGATCTCTTCTATGTATCGACCTTTATACTTCCCAAAAGAAAATTTTTCAAGGAGTACATTTTCAAAACTAAGCTCTTTCATCTTTTTTTCATCTACTAAAGTATGAAGATAATTATAAAGTAGCTTTACAACGAATGCGTCATCAAGTGCATTATGTGCGACTAAAGCATCTTTAATTCCATAGATGAGGGAGAGTTCTTTCTCCTCCCTATAAAGTTTTAGCTCATATCTTAAAAACTGTAAAGAGAAAAATTCACATTCAGGTATAAGGTGTTTTGTTACTTTGAAAGTATCAATCATATCACCTCGCCAAGTGATTCCTGATTGCAACAATTTTTCTATAATAAAAGGGATATTGTGCGAGACAATCGTATGCTCATCTAAATTATGCTTTTGTAGAAAATATCCAATCTCACTCTCTAATAATTTTGGACTATCTTGAATCGCTTCATTGGTTATATGATGGATACTTGAAGCCTCTGCAGAGATTTTTTTTGCCTCATTTATTAACTCATATTTATACTCATCTTTATACACTATGGCGATAGAGCATATCTTATCATCATTTTCTCTTCCCGTTGTCTCTAGATCTAAAAATATTAACATTTTGCAATCCTCACCTTTTTACATCTTGCTACAAGAAGTATAAATGAAAAATATCCAGCAACTAAAATAAATCCATAAAGAGAGTAGATACTAAACCAGTTGACTAAAGAGTTTGTATCATTCACAAGAGTACTGAAAATCACAGCTAAAACCATCTGTGCTCCAACTAGCCAGATAAGCAGCATAAACCATTTCCTCCATACCTTTACCAAGTCACCATAGCCTATCACCTCTATCTTTTGCATCTTTGACTCTTGAGGACAACTAAGCAATTCTAGAGTATAGGTATGATGACAATGGTTAAAAATATGTTTTAAACCTTGAAATAAAGATAACAAAAGAGCTATACCAAAAAAGATAATAAACCAAAACTCAAAGATAATCACTAAGGCTTCAAAAAGCTCTGCATTAAAAGGTTTAATCCCCTCTTTTAGATACAAAACAAATGTCATTAAGCCAGAAAACAGAGATGTATAAATGATAGTAGAGACACTTAAACGCCATGCCCAACTCCACCATAATGAGATATAAAATCTACTCACTACTTTTTCCAAAACTCTCTAACATAGTATGATAATGCTCTAAGGTGATAAAACTTTTCTCAAATCTATACCGAATGATAAACTCAACTACCTTATCCTTAAAAACAGTATCAACATTTTCAACTCTACCAAAATAAGCAAGTGACACATTTTTACTTTTTACAATAGCCTCTTTATCATAGCTTATAGCTAAAATTTGAAGGTATTTTCCCTCTTTAATCTCCCCAAGATTGTCATTTAAAAGAGAGGCTCCAGAAAGGTTGATAGCCTTAAATTCAAATATATCTTCAAAATTTTCTATTTTTTTATTTATGCCAACTTCAACAAATAGATCTTTTAATACTCTTAGATTCTCTTTTCTAGCCATCTCATAGCTTGAAATTTTATTGGTTAAGTTTTTTAATCTATCTAATGCTGAACTCATATCGTCATCCTCTTTTCTGATATAAAAGTATATCAAAATAACAGATAAGAAAATAAATAATGCGATATAATGTCACTACTTAATTAAAGACTAAAGAGAACTATGGATTATTTAAAAACACAGGGTGTAAAATCGCTCAAAGGCAATATTCGAATATCTGGTGCAAAAAATGCTTCACTTCCACTTATAGCTATGACTATTTTAGCAAAGAACAAGGTTAATATCAAAAACCTTCCTCATGTTGCAGATATAAATACCCTTTTAAAACTCCTCTCAAATCTTGGTGCAGAGTGTAATTTCCTAGACGATAGAGTAATTGTTGATACAACAAGCATCAACAACACTAAAGCTACTTATGACATCGTAAAAACTATGCGTGCATCTATCTTAGTTCTTGGTCCTATACTTGCACGTTTTGGCCATTGTGAAGTTTCACTTCCTGGTGGCTGTGCTATTGGGCAACGCCCTATAGACTTACATCTTAAAGCACTTGAACAAATGGGTGCAAAAATTGAGATAAAAGCTGGTTATATTGAAGCTACAACACCTAATGGACTTAAAGGGTGTGAAATTATCTTTGATAAGATTACTGTTACAGGAACTGCTAATATTGTTATGGCTGCAGCACTTGCTGAGGGTGTTACTACCATCACAAATGCAGCTCGTGAGCCAGAAGTGGTACAACTATGTGAAGTTTTAGATGCTAGCGGTGTTAAAATTAAAGGGATAGGTACAGCGATTCTTACTATCCATGGAACAGGTGGAGAGCTTGTTGATATTCCAGAATTTACTATTATTCCAGATCGCATTGAAGCAGGTACATACCTTTGTGCAGCAGCTATTACAAAAAGTGAACTTACACTTACTCATGTAGAGCCAAAACACCTTGGAGCAGTTCTTGCAAAGCTTGAAGAGATGGGAAGTAGTTTTACTCTTGGAAAAGATTTTATCACTATCCACCCAGCTAAAGATATTAAACCTGTTAAAATCATCACACAAGAGTATCCTGCTTTTCCTACAGATATGCAGGCACAGTTTATGGCACTTGCAACTCAGGCTGATGGCGTTTCCATTATTGAGGAGCGTTTATTTGAAAATCGCTTTATGCATGTGAGTGAGCTTCAACGTATGGGAGCAGATATATCTCTTAATGGCCATACAGCAACCGTTAGTGGAAAAGCTCAACTGAGTGGAACAGATGTAATGGCAACAGATCTTCGTGCATCCTCTGCACTTGTTCTAGCAGCTCTTGTTTCAGAAGGTGAAACAAATATACATCGTATTTATCATTTAGATCGTGGTTATGACTCTTTAGAGAAAAAACTAGAAGGTGTTGGAGCAAAAATAGAGAGACTTAAAGAGTAGTATAAACCTACTCTTCAAATATAATCATCTCATAAATTGATTTTTTTGTAACAAGTGCTTTATCAGGGGCAACAGAGTGTGCATTTTTAGCAAGTTGCACTTCATGACGAAGTTCTGCTATCTCTTTTTCCATACTATCTACATTATCTTTTAAACGCAGTATGATATCTACACCTGCAAGATTAACCCCTAACTCACGAGTTAAACGTAGTATGAGTTTTATCTTATCTATATCGCGTTGAGAGTAAAGTCTTATACGACCATTCGAACGCGATGGGCATATAAGGTTTTCTCTCTCATACTGTCTAAGAGTTTGAGGATGAATATCTAGTATCTTTGAAACTATAGAGATTAGGTAAACCGGTTCATCATAATTATGCATCATCTTTTACTCCTTTGGAAGTTTTTCTTTCATGAGTGTAACTAAATCTTCATCTAAATCTTCAATTTTAGGTAAAACAATATTTGCTTTTAAATATAGATCACCACGTTGTTTTGTTTTTCTGTTCATTGCACCCATCTCTTTTACACGGAAGCGTTGTCCATTTTTTGTACCTGCAGGTACTTTGAGTTTAATCTCTTTTTCAAGTGTTTGAATAGCGATTTTATCACCAAACATTGCTGCATAGAGAGGAACATCAAAACTCTTTACTAAGTCATCACCCTCTCTCTCATACTCTGGATTTGATGCAACATTGATTCTAAGGAACAAGTCACCTGCTCGTCCACCTTGAGCATGTCCTTTTCCCTTAACACGCATCTTCTCTCCAGTTTTTACACCAGCAGGGATTTTAATATCAAATCTATCGCCATTTACACTAACCGAGTGACTTCCCCCTAAGATAGATACACTAAAAGGGATAGTTACACTTGTTTCGATATCGAGGTTTGGTTCTTGATGGAAACCACCTCCACCACTAAAACCTCCACCAAATGGATTACCTCCACTAGCACCAGCACCGCCAAAGCCTCCTCCGAAGCCTCCGCCTCCGCCAAACATTTGACGAAGAATCTCATCAAGATCTACATTTCCACCTTGTGCACGGGAGAAGTCATGGAAATTTTGACCACCAAACATTGCATCTCCATGCATATCGTACTGAGCTTTTTTCTCTTTATCGCTTAGTATCTCATAGGCTGCATTGATCTCTTTAAATTTTTCCTCTGCAGATGCTTCTTTATTTACATCTGGATGATATTTTCTCGCCAGTTTTCTGTAGGCTTTTTTTATCTCTGATTCTGTAGCATTTTCGCTAACTTCTAATGTTTCATATAATGATTTTGCCATAATAATTCCTTGTTTCATAATTGTTTATTTGATTAGTGGAATTATATCATAAGAGTTGAGTGTATGTCAATCAAGGTTGAAGAAAAGTATCTGAAGAGTGGTGCGATGCATTAAATGCATCGCTATTGTAATCTTTAATGTAGGAAGTGACGAACTTCTGAAAAGTAAAGACTCATACCAAACTCATTGGCAGCGTCTATAATCTCTTCATCACGGATACTTCCACCAGGTTCAATAACATTTTTTACACCAGCCTCAGCTGCCGCATCTATTGAATCACGGAATGGAAAGAATGCTTCAGATGCAAGTGCTGCACCTTTTACATCAAGACCCATATCTTTTGCTTTTTTAAGAGCACATTGAGCTGCATCAACACGGCTTGTCATACCCATACCAACTGCAACCATAGCTGCATTTTTTACATACACAACACAGTTAGATTTAGTAAGTGAAGCTACTTTGTAAGCAATCTCTAAATCTTTCATCTCTTCTGGTGTTGCTACATTTTTACTAACAAGCTTCGCATTTTTCACTTCATCTGCACCTACAACATCAGCATCTTGGAAAACAAATCCACCATCGATGTGTTTGAAATCTTTTTTATCATTTGCAAGAGTCAGTTTATCTGCACCCATCTCAAAAAGCTTAATACGTTTTTTCTTAGCAAAAACTTCTTGAGCCTCAGGAGTGATACGACCAGCTATAACAACCTCTAAGAAAATCTCATTCATTTTTTCAGCAAGTTCTTTATTTACGACACCATTCACAGCTACAACACCACCAAATGCAGAAACAGGGTCACACTTGAGTGCTTCTGTATAAGCTTCTAAAAGTGTATCTTTGATAGCAAAACCACAAGGATTACCATGTTTTGAGATACATACTGCATTGTCATCACCAAAACCAGCGGCAATTTTTACTGCACCATTAAGGTCATTTAAGTTGTTAAAACTTGCTTCACCTTTTAATGTTTTAAAGTTATTTGAAAAGTGTTTATCAAACTCATAAAGTGCACCTTTTTGATGTGGGTTCTCTCCATAGCGAGTATCCATCACTTTATTTCCAACTACAAATTGTTTCTCACCAAAGCCATCATTAAAACGCTCATTCATATAGTTTGCAATCATAGAGTCATAAGCAGCTGTATGCTCATAAGCTTTAATCATATAACCACGACGGAAATCTTTTGTATTTTTCTCATTCTCTATCGCATCAATCACTTCAGCATAATCTTCAACATTTGTAACAATAATAACCGCATCAAAATTTTTCGCAGCTGAACGAACCATAGCAGGTCCACCAATGTCAATGTTTTCAATGATATCATCAAAGTCTTCAGTACGCTCTATAGTCTCTTTAAATGGGTAAAGATTTACACACACTAAATCAATTGACTCAACACCTAACTCTTTTGCTTGGTCGAGGTGACTTTGCTTGTCTCGACGGTGTAAAATTCCACCATGAACATAAGGGTTAAGAGTTTTTACACGCCCTTCAAAACATTCAGGGAACTTTGTTACCTCATCAATCTCAATTGCTGCTACACCATTTTCTTTTAAAAGTTTATAAGTACCACCTGTAGAGATAATCTCATAATCGTTTTTCACTAATGATTTACAAAAATCTACTATGCCTGTTTTATCGCTAACGCTTACTAATGCTCTTTTCATTCTATGCCTTGAGTGTAAAATAATGGTGCAATTTTATCTAAATAGAGTTTAGAAGATGGTAAACTTAATAAAATTAAAATATAGAGAAAAATTTATGAGTAAAAAAATTGCTATTTTATGTTCTGGTGGGGATGTTTCAGGGATGAATCCTGCATTAAAAAGATTTGTTGAGTATGCAAAAGAGAAAAATCTTACACCTTATTTTGTTTATAATGGCTATGAAGGTCTCATTGACAATAAAATAAAAGAGGCATCTTACTGTGATGTAGCAGGTATTATTACTCGAGGTGGCACAAAAATTGGAAGTGCTCGAAGTAGTAGATTTATGCAAGCATCTTTTAGAAAAATTGCAAAGTCAAATCTTGATACCTTAGGTATTGATATGCTTATAGTTTTAGGTGGCGATGGCTCTTTTCGTGGACTAAATACATTTTACAAAGAGCATGGCATAAAATTTTGTGGTATCCCCTCTACTATAGATAATGACATTACAGGAACTGATTATTGTCTAGGTGTAGATACAGCACTCAATATTATTAAAAGTTCTATTGATGCTATTAGAGATACTGCTTCTTCATTTTCTCGTGCATTTGTTGTAGAAACAATGGGAAGAGAGTGTGGATACCTTGCCCTTGTAACACATCTTACATCAGGAAGTGAACTCTGCTTAATTCCTGAAAAAGCTTATAATCTTAAAGAGTATGAAGATAAATTTAAAAAAGAGATGCTTAACGGTCGTCGATACTTTATCTCTATTGTTGCTGAGGGTATAGAACAAAATTCTCAAGAGATCGCTGATTGGTTTGAAAATGCCATAGGTATTGAAGCAAGAGTAAATGAGTTAGGGCATATTCAGCGTGGTGGTAATCCTAGTGTATATGATAGACTAATGGCTTATGAATTTGTTTCGTATGCTATTGATGGATTACTTAACAATAAAAATACAAGTATCATCTGCTATAGTAAAAATGGGTTTATATATAGGGAAATTAAAGAGGTTGCAGGGATAAAAAAAGAGTTAGATCCAGAACTTTTAAGTTATCTCAACTAAGAGATAAACTAGAAAAATTCTAGTTTATATATCTCTTTCAATCACTTTTTTAAATGTGTTGAAGTAGTTATCTTGAAGTTGTTCTAAACTCATTGTAACATCGTTTACTTTGATGCTATCACCACCAACAATTCCAATTTTCTCAACTGCCATAGACTCATCTAACATCGCTTCAAATGCAGCACAGTTTTCAGGTTTCACTTCAATAATTGCACGACTCATAGACTCAGCAAAGATATCTCTAGAATCTTCAACACTCATCTCTACATCACAACCAAGACCGGAAGTTGCTACCATTTTAGCAAGAGCAATAACTACACCACCACTACTTGCATCTTTAGCACACTCTAGTAGATGTTTCTTATTTGCTTCAATCACTAAATCCCAAAGAGCAAGCTCTTTTTTGTAGTCAATCTCTGGCATAACACCAGCTACTGTATGGCAAATCTCTTTCATATATAAAGAACCACCAAATTCACTTTTGGACTCTCCTACAAGATAAAGTGCATTGCCCTCACCTTGAAAAGATGACATAAGTACATTTTCTTGATCATCATTTACACCAACAGTTGCAATCGATGGTGTTGGAAAAACAGAAACGCCATTTGTTTCATTATAAAGTGAAACATTTCCACCAATAACTGGAGTAGTAAGTGCAGCACAAGCTTCTTTAATACCTTCACACCCTTGACCAAACTGCCACATAACTTCTGGATTTTCTGGGTTACCATAGTTGAGACAATCTGTTACAGCAAGTGGACGAGCACCACTCATTGCAACATTACGACCTGCTTCGATTACAGCTGCTGCACCACCATTTTTAGGATCAACATAACAATAACGTACATTACAATCAGCACTCATAGCAAGTGCTTTTCCATTTTCTTTTACACGGATTACTGAAGCATCAAGCATCCCACCTTTTTTAATTGTGTTTGTTTGTACCATCGAATCGTATTGTGTATAGATCCATGACTTATCTACCACTTCCATCGATTTTGTTAATGTTTCAAAAGCTTCTTGGTTTGAAACAGCTGGAAAATCATTGATAGTAGTATTTTTAATAAGATCTAAATAAGGTGGTTTAGACATTGGACGATTAAGTTCTGGTGCTTCTTCAGAAACTGGGTCAACTGGAACCTCAGCACATTTTTCACCATGCCAGAAAAGTTCCATATTTCCAGTAGCAGTTACTTCACCAACTACAGCAGCATCAAGATCCCATTTTTCAAAAATATCGATGATTGCTTGTTCTGAACCTTTTTTAGCACATAACAGCATACGCTCTTGAGACTCTGAAAGCATAAAGTCATACGGAGTCATATTTTCTTCACGAGCGGGAATCTTATCAAGGTGCATAATCATTCCAGACCCTGAACGTCCAGCCATCTCAAAAGATGAAGATGTAAGACCAGCTGCACCCATATCTTGAATACCAATAACATGATCTGTTTTGAAAAGTTCCATACAAGCTTCTAGAAGAAGTTTCTCAGTAAAAGGGTCACCCACTTGAACAGTAGGGCGAAGTGATTTTGATTCTTCTGTAAATGAATCAGAACTCATTACAGCTCCACCAAGACCATCACGACCTGTTTTTGCACCAACATACATTACAGGATTTCCAACACCTTCAGCAACACCAAGAAAAATCTCATCACTTTTTGCGATACCGAGGTTGAAAGCATTAACAAGGATGTTACCATTGTAACACTCATCAAAACTTACTTCACCACCGATTGTAGGAACACCCATACAGTTACCATAACCACCGATACCCTCTGTTACACCACGAACTAAATAACGTTGATGTTTAGAGATATCGTCATCATTTAGTACATTACCAAAACGAAGAGCATTCAGTGAAGCTACAGGGCGTGCACCCATAGTAAATACATCACGCATAATTCCACCAACACCAGTAGCTGCACCTTGGTAAGGTTCAATGAAAGATGGATGATTGTGTGATTCCATTTTAAATACAGCTGCATAGCCATCACCAATGTCAATAACACCAGCATTTTCACCAGGACCTTGAATAACCCATGGTGCTTTTGTAGGGAAGCCTTTTAAATGTACTTTTGAAGACTTATATGAACAGTGTTCACTCCACATTGCTGAGAAAACTCCAAGCTCTACAAGATTTGGTTCACGACCTAAAATCTCTTTAATATGTGTGTAATCTTCTTGACTTAGCTTATGGTTGGCTAATTGTGTTTCTATATCTGGTAATTGTTGGCTCACGGATAGTTCCTAAAAAATTGGTTTTTAAAAGCGGATTATATCTAAAAACTGGTTAGAGTTATTTTAATGAAAGGCAAAATCTTTTTTTGTTCGAATATTTTTTTTCAAACTAAAGATATTGATGTAGTATATCTCAAGGATTTCGTACTCTTTACTCTCTTTTGGTAGTTTGATTTTAAACTCATCACCCTCCTCTTTTCCAAGCAATGCTTTAGCTAATGGGGAGTGTATAGAGATTAAACCATGCTCTGGTTCTGATTCTAAAACGCCACAAAGTGTCAACTTTTGTTCCTCATCTGTGTCAAGATCTAAAACAAGGATGGTACTGCCAAAACTAACACGGGAATGCTCATGTGTTGAGGGATCTATCACTACTGCATTTTGTATCATTTTATTAAGATAAAAAAGGCGTTTATCTATAAAACGCAACTTCTCTTTTGCTGCATGATAATCAGCATTTTCGCTTCTATCTCCTTGAGCAGCTGCTACAAGTTTCTCCTGTGCAACTTTTGGTTTTTCCTCTTCTAAGAGATATTTAAACTCCTCTACTAAGAGGTCATACCCCTCAAGACTCATAGGTTCTTTCAAATTAATACTCAAAACCTAAGATGTAATATGTCTCTTTTTTATCAAGCTTTTTCACAGCAACTTTAAATTTTTCACTAAAGTGTTGTACTTTTTCATGTGCTTCTTCAGCAAGTTCTGGTGTCATAGCTTCTATTTTGATTTTAAAATAATCATTTGAATTGGAGAGTGCAACATAAGACTTATCTACTTTAAGATGGTCATGTAAATCCATAATGTGTTTTTGAATTTTCTCATACCCTTTTGTATTTTGTTCAACCTTTTCTAGTTGTGCTAAAAGTGCCTCATTTGGTACATAACCTAACTGTGTCAGCATTGCATCTCTTTGCATATTTTGCTTCCTTCATTCATATTTTTCTTTTTTATAAAAAAATAATATCAGTTTTTTGTAAATATTCAGTATTTATTTAAACTCTTATGACTATAATTATACAATATTCAATATAAGTGAGATAAGTATGACTGAAGAGATACTCAAAAAAATTAAACAACTTCCACCACTTCCAGAATCTGCGATGCAGATTGAAGCGGTATATCAAAATCCAGATAGTAGTTTTAACGATATGGTAAAAATCTTAGAAAAAGATCCACTTTTAACTGCCGATATTTTAAAAGCTGCAAATTCACCACTTTATGGTTTTAGCCGTGAGATTAATGCAATCAGCCAAGCTGTTGGTCTTTTTGGGATGGGAACAGTACGTGGTTTTGCACTCGCTTCTATCGTGAAAAAAAGTTTTTCACTTGATTTAAGCCCTTATGGGATCTCAAATGATATGTTCTCAGCACTCTCTAAAAAACAGCACGGTCTTATGACTGCATGGTGTTTAAGAAAAGAGAATCGTCTTCTTGGTGTTCTCTCTCCAGCTGCATTTCTTGTTGAGATTGGTAAAGTTCTTATAGCACAGCAAATTATGGCTGATGGCAAAGAAGCAGAGTTTCGTGATGCACTAGCAGAAATTGGTGATGTTGAGGCGGCTGAGCGTGAAATCGTAGGTGTCGACACTCCTGAAGTAAGTGCTACTATCTTTGCTCAATGGAAATTTGAAGAGGGTCTTGTAGATGTTATAAGAAACTGTCAAAATCCAGACAAGGCAGAAGAAGCAGACAAACGCCCTGCACAAATTCTTCATGTTGTTCGTGTAGCTGTTCCTATCAATGGTGTTGTAACAGATGCAAGTGTTACTGCTGCCAAAGAACTTATTGAAAAATATGGTCTTGATATGGAAAGCTTTGATACAGCAATCGAAAACGCAAGATAGTCATTGAAATCTTTACTTATAAAGCTCACTCATGGTTTGAGTGAGCAAGATATCGCTCCCGATGAGCTTCCTCTCATACAAAACTGGCTTGCTAAAAAATACCTCACACATAAAGAGAACATCTACAAATTTAATTCTAAATACCGTGCTGGAACTTTAGGACTTGTTCAAAAAGGAACAGCCTATCTCAATGTTATCGGTGAATTGAGTCGTGATCTGTTTATAGGTGAAGGAGATTTAGGTGTAGCTACTCAAGGTGACCTTATCATCGCACAACGCCTCTTAGGTAAACGCGGCACTCCAAGTGCTAAGATAGCTGAGATTATAGGTAGAGAGCAAAGCTTTTCAGTTGCTTATATCATCCAAAAAGAGGGACAAAAATCTCTTGTAGATTTAAAAAACGACTACCCTATTGGAGCTGAACTGACACCTGAAGAGCTCAATCAGTATGAGATAGGTGATGTTTTTAAGATAGACAACCAGGAAAATAAAGTTTTAGAAAAACTTGGTAATCTCAAAGACCCTAAAGTAGATGAGTATATAGTCCTCGCTCAGTTTAATAAACATGATGAGTTTGAAGATGATGTTTTAGAGATTGCGAAGTCATTTCCTCCTGTAGAAGCTTCAAAATATCCAAAACGCAAAGATTTAAGAGATCTTTACTTTTGTACTATAGATCCAGTCACCGCAAAAGATTATGATGATGCTATATGTTGGGACCAAGAAAATTCAACACTTTATGTTGCCATTGCAGATGTAAGTGAGTATGTCAAGCCCTTTGGTCCACTTGATAATGAAGCGATCTATAGAAGCTTTTCTATCTACCTCCCACATCGCTCTATCCCTATGCTACCTCGACAACTCAGTGAGACACTCTGTTCTCTTCAAGCTCATGTAGATAGACTCTCTTATGTGTTTGAGATGAAACTTGATTTAGATTCGCTAGAGGTTGTAGAATCAAAAGTGTATGAGGCTATCATCCACTCTAAACGCCGCTTTAACTATGAGGAGATTGATGCCTTTTTTGAGGGAAAACTCCAAGCGCAAACACCAGATGAAGAGAAACTCTTTGCAGATTTAACACAACTAAGAGTTGTGACAGATGCACTTAAAGAGAAGCGCCTAAAAGTGGGTTACGACTTTCGCTCTACTGAGATAGAGATGAAAGTAGATAAAGATGGTAGACTTATCTCTACTGAAGAAGCTGAGGAAACACCATCTCATGCACTTATAGAAGATTGTATGCTCTTAGCCAATAAAGAAGCCGCAGCACAATTTGATCGAGGTATCTTTAGGATTCATGAGGCACCTAGTCAAAATAAACTTCAGATTCTTTACCAAGAACTCGCAGGTATCGGGATGAATATTGATATCAAGGGGAGTATCAAAGAGACTATCAGTGATATTCAAAGACAAGCAAGAGAGATGAATCTTGAAGCGGAGGTCGATACCCTCATTATCCGCTCACAGATGCAAGCTCGTTATGCTCCACTCAACTCTGGACACTTTGGACTTGGATTTGAGGCATACACACACTTTACCTCCCCTATACGTCGCTATAGTGACCTTATAGTGCATCGTCTCCTTAAAGCTATAAATGCAAAAGATACACAAGAGGGTTCTTATGTTCTAAGAAATATTGAAACTCTTGCTATGACTATTAGTGAGAAAGAACGTGAAGCAAGTACTATTGAGCAAGAGTTTATGGCAAGAAAATTCACACGATGGGCTGAGGAAAATATTGGAAAAGAGTTCCATGCTCGCATCAACTCTACTGATCCTGAACTAAAAGCTGAGCTCCATGATGAGATACAGGGTGCTAGACTTTTCATAACAAATGCTCCACATGTAGTACTCTTTCAAGATGTTACCATCAAGATAGAAAAAACAGACCTAGCCAAAGCAAAAATCTATGCTTCAGTTGTGGAAGAGTTGAATGTATAAAGCTGAGTTTGACAAACATATACAAAACCGTAGTGTTTCTAATGCCTTTGTCTTTTTTGGAGAGAGTGGCTTTCTTATAGATATGTACACAAAGATGATGTCTAACATCGAAGATGCAAATGCTTTGAGCTACTACTATGATGAGTATGATTTCAACTCAGCCAAAGCACACCTCTCTCAAGGGTCTCTTTTTGGAGATAGAAATATACTCATCATAAAAACTGAAAAAAAAGTACCAAAAAAAGAGCTCGATACCCTTTTTGAATACTGCACAAAGAATCCTGACAATATTTTTATCTATGCTTATTATGGAAGTGACCATAAAACTTACAACAACAAAAAGGCCTTTGGTAAAAACAGTGTCATGGGTGTGCGTTTTTTCCACCCAAAAGAGTATGAAGCACAAAATATTCTTCTCCAAATGGCTCAAGAAAAAAGTGTCAAGATAGATAAATACACACTCACACATCTCTTAAACATACAAAATGGTGACATAGCACTTGCAGTAAATGAGCTTGATAAGTTCCGTGTTTACGATAGAGAGATTACTACAAAAGATGTAGAGAGTTTAGTGTATGGTCTGAGTGAAGTGAATCTTGATGATTTCATCAAAAAGCTTCTTGGCAAAAAAGAGTTTACAGAAGATTTAAAAAACATACTAGAACATGGTGAGGATGAGATACGTGTCATTACAGCCATCACAGCTTACTTGACACAGCTTTATATGTTTAACATCTACATTAGAGTCAATGGTGCTCCTAATGCCCTAGATATACTAGGCTACCCTGCCCCTAAGTTTGTAGTAGATGAAAAAGCAGCACTGAGTTTAAAGTTTAAACCAAATACCTACTCCAAACTCCACGAACTTCTTCTAAGTAGTGAACTAAAGATGAAAAGTTCGAATGTAGATAAAAACGCGATACTGCTTTCAACATTAATAAGACTACAAAAGTTATTATAAATAAATTTAAAACTAAAAGAGTGATCTAAATTCAAGGAATCTAACGAAATTTTGGATTTTTGCTTAGTGGGTATTAGATTTGGATGTTTTTGGGAAGGAGCTTACATTGGTAAGTGACTGAGCAAATCATCCGAAGATGATGCTCAATAAGTAAAAAGACTAGTTTTTGTCTTGGTTAACGATTTTGTTTGAACCAATCCATGGCATCATTTCACGAAGTTTATTACCAGTTTGAGTGATAAGTTTTTCTTTATCGTTTGTACGCTCAGCATTCATACGAGGGTAACCTGCTTGACCTTCTAAGATGAAGTCTTTTGCAAATCTACCATCTTGAATCTCAGTAAGGATATCACGCATAGCTTGTTTAGACTCAGCATTGATAACACGTTTACCAGAAACATAATCACCATACTCTGCAGTGTTAGAGATAGAGTATCTCATATCTGCGATACCACCCTCAAACATTAAGTCTACGATAAGTTTAAGTTCGTGAAGACACTCAAAGTAAGCTAACTCTGGAGCATAACCAGCTTCAGTTAATGTTTCAAAACCAGCTTGAACTAGTGCAGCTGTACCACCACAAAGTACTGCTTGCTCACCAAAAAGGTCAGTTTCAGTTTCATCTTTGAAAGTTGTTTCAATAATTGCAGTACGACCACCACCAATAGCAGAAGCATAAGAAAGAGCTAACTCTTTTGTATTTCCTGAAGGGTTTTGACCAACAGCAATAAGGTCAGGAATACCACCACCACGAACAAACTCAGAACGTACAGTATGACCTGGTGCTTTTGGAGCGATCATAGTAACATTGATATTAGCAGCTGGTTGGATACGACCGTAGTGGATGTTAAAACCGTGACCAAATGCGATAGTTGCACCATCTTTTAAATTTGGAGCGATTTCATTTTCATAAATCTCTGATTGGTTTTCATCTGGAAGAAGAATCATAATAACATCAGCTTTAGCCGTAGCTTCTGCAACTGTAAGTACTTCAAAGTTTTTAGCTTCAGCTTTCGCCCAAGAAGATCCACCTTTACGTAAACCAACAACAACTTCAACACCGCTATCTCTTAAGTTTTCTGCGTGTGCGTGTCCTTGAGAACCAAAACCTATCATTGCAACTACTTTGCTTTTGATTAGGTCTAAACTAGTGTCTTTGTCATAATAAACATTTAATGCCATTGTATTTCCTTGAGTGTTATTAAGAGTCTTTATCTTAAAAAATTTGTCGCATTATACTCAAACTTTGGTAAAACTATTATTAGAGTAAGCTTAGATTTAATTCTAATCTTCTTAGTTTAATATCAGAATCTGTATAATACCACTAATAATAGAAAGAAATAAGTAGGAAACCATGAAAAAATTTAACCTTTTTAAAGAAATTATAAAAGTAGATAAAGCAGAGTTGATACAAGCTATCAATTCAGGAAAGAAGTTTGGTATCGATATTGAGGGAAACATCAAGTATGCCCCTTATGAAAATAGAGAGATACTTATCTTTAGTGGAGAGCATAAACCACAAGCAGTGAGTGCACTCACTCCTCCTAAACAACCAAAGATTGAAGATATATTTGGCAAAAACTACCAAATTGTTGAAGATGATGAGAGAGTTCTCATCAAAGCTTTTTCAAACTGGCAAGAACTTATAGGGCTAAATATACCGAGAGCTTCTTATGATGACACTACAGCTGATGGTGTTGCAGAGTTTTCCAACAAAGATCTTGAAGATATCGGCTGGAACGCGACAGAGTTCAATATAAACTACAGAACTCTTATTGAGCTTATTGAAGAGAAGTGTGAAGGTGTTATCTTATGTATAGAGCAAGAGGAGCCTTACCAATTTAGTGGTTTAGGATTTATTGGAGATGATGATGAAGCAAAAAAAGTTATCTATGAGTATTCACAAGGGGTTGCAAAGAAGATGATTGCTGAGAACCCTCTTTATGCACCTGATAACTTAAGTGATGATGAAGAAGAAGCTGCTGAATTTTTTAAAGTTCTTTAGGCTCTCTTTTGGCACTTTACAAACAAAAAGTATCTATAGAACATAAATACAGAGGTAGCATCGAGTTTCCTGAGACTACAGAAGCAAAAGATATCTTCTTTCGTGTTAAGCAAGCTTATGCTAACCATGAAAAGATGGGAATACACCTGCTATTCTCAAAATCTAAGCTTCAAAAACTTAGAAAGTATCAAAAAGGAAGTTCTGAGATAGAACTACTTAACCTAGATTTTTATATAGAACTTGGTGAGATTTTAAACTTTGATACACAAGATGCAAAAAAGCTCAAAAGTTCTATAGTACTTACAAACGATACAGCACATTCAAGTTTCAATATCACTAAAAGACTCAAACTCATCAATAAAAAACATAAATCAAAGGCGATAAAGTCTTATCTTTTTTGGGATATAGAAAATTTTTCTTCTATATCTTCTATATTTAATGATATTATAGAACCCTATAAGATTGAAGATCACAATATTTTTCTTGCAGCAAATCCTGATTCACTTTATCTTAAAAAAGCAGAATGGGAAGCAAATCTTTATGATTATGGTAAGACCTTAAACTCTTTTAGTTTTGTAAAATGTGCTCATGGAAAAGATGTTGCAGATGATGTTTTACTACAAAATTTTCAAGATTTAAGACTTAAAGGGAGTAATGTATTTATACTTACATTTGATAGAGAGCTTAAAGAGCGTTTCACAGAAGTAACTCACCCTAGCAACAACCTCTTTATACTGTCAACATAGCTGAGGGTTCAGCAAAGTAGAACCCTTGAACATAGTCTATCCCTATCTCTTTCACGACATTGTAGACCTCTTTTGAGTGCACAAACTCTGCTATAGTCTTTTTTCCTAATTTTTTAGCAAAGATAACTATGGTTTCAACTACAAGTCTTGCATTTTTATCTGTTGCTATATTTTTGATAAGAGAGCCATCTATCTTCATATAGTCTGAGCGAATTTTTGTCATATACTCAAAGTTTGCAAAACCACTTCCAAAATCATCTATGGCTATTTTTGCACCTAAAGAATAAACCTTGTTGATAAAATCAAACATAATAGTATCATCTTCAATCTCTTGGCTTTCAAGAATCTCAATAGTTAATTGTTTTGCAATGTTATACTCAACAATCTTTTCAAAAAACATATCTTGTGTTTTATGATTTCGTATATCGCTAAAAGTGAGATTGATACTAAAATCTTCCCCATTGAGTTCAAACATAGAAAATGTTTTTTCTACCATTATCTCTGTAATTTGAGGGTAAAGTTTAATTTTTTGGGAGATATCCAAAAAGTGATACGGAGTGAGTACCGTATCATCTTTCACTAAACGTACTAAGGCCTCATACTTTTCAACCTTTAAAGTATTTGTGTCAAATATAGGTTGAAAGTAAGGGACGATTTTATCGTTTGATATAGCATCTCTAATCATATTTGCTATATGAATGTTCTTTTCATATTGTTGTGCTAACATCAAATCTTTTTCAAAGATCATAAAATCTTGCCCAGCTTTTTTTGCAAGTTTGAGTGTCATATCTGCATTGATAAGTCCAGTTTTATCTTTATTTATAAATGCTGCTGAAATAGTGACTGAGACATGGGTAAAATGCCCATTAAATAAGAACTCCTCTTTTTCTACTGTCTCCAAAATTTGCTTTATATAAGTTTCTAATATTGAACGGTTATGTTCTATATCCATTATAATTGCATACTCATCAGAAGGTAACTTATATACTGTTGCATTTAAATTCTTTACAAATTTTTTCAAAATTATTGCTAATTTCACAAATACCTGATCACCAATTGCATGTCCATAAAAATCATTTATTATAGTAAAGTCATCTATATTTATTAAAAATAAAACTTGTCCTACAGACTCATTTAACTGCTTAATTAAACTAAGCCTATTTGGTAAGGAAGTTAATTTATCAAAGTATGCTTGCTTATAGATATATTCTGAGCTTTGTTTGATTTTTCGTTCTAAGTTTTCATTGAGCTCCTCTAACTCTTTTGAGACTGTATTTGCTAAATGTGCTATAACATGCTCGGAATTAGTAGTGAATTCGGGTTCCTCATTCTTATTTTTATAAGGGCAAGACGGAGCATCGCTTTCTGATAGAGTAACAATTGTCATCGTTTCATTGAGAAGTAAATTTGAATTTGAAGAATGAAAAAATTCTCCATATGTAAAGAATCCAGAAACACCACCTAAAGATTGAAGTTCTTTAAGTTCATTTTTTATATAGTCTCCTAAGAATCTTCTTCTTGCCATACATGAGTAGACAAACACTGCTTGTGTTTCATGTTTTATCTCTTCAAATAGTTTATTGATTTGGTAATGTCCACCACGCAAGATAGTATCTATATTTCCTACTCCGAATTGAACCTCTTCCCCTTCATTTATATTTCCTGCAAAGGTAAGAGAACCATCATCATGCTTTAATATAGGGGCTCTCCCTACAGTTAAATTTTCCTTCGTAAACATCAATGGAAATTCAATTCCAATCTGAGGTAATTGGTTTGCTAACTCTCTTCCCATATATTTAGCATAAATCTCAACCACTGGCATATTATCAATCTCGTAAACTCTATTTTTAATTGACTTAGTAATAGTTAATTTTTTCCCTATAGGCATCCAATCAAAGGTATAACAATTAGCAGCATTAAGTTCTTTAGATTCTAATGCAACAGCAATCGCACCAGATGTAATCACTTTATCTTGATTAAAAATATATGTTTGAACCAATTTACCATTATCTGCAGCCATACCACCTGCTACACTTAACATTTTATCTACACTAGTTATACCCTTTAGATATTCTTCTCCATTAGTATAAATACCATCTGCAAATGTTATAAGCAGCTTAATATCTTTACCATGTAAAGATTCAGCAATTGCTACACCTGTTTTATAAGAACTATTGTAGCTTTGTGAATGTTCTACCATATGTTGATGAAGAGTTGTTTTTTCAAATTGAGTAAATGTTACAAGACTTTTTGTATTTGTATACACTGAGGTACCATCTATTATACCATCTGTAGTAGTACCTAAAAGTACTGATTGGGGGTAATGACTACTAAAATATTGTTGAATATCTGTCACTTCTTCAAATTCTGAATTTGCACAAAAAACTTGAATGAGTAAAGAGCTAGAATCTTCTATCTTTTTATCTAAAAGAGATTGTTCAAGTTCTATTATATCGCTAAAGGAGAGAGTCGTATTTTTCATAATTTATCATACATCATTAAATATATAATTTTACTTAAATTCTGCTAGCTGTTAAAAACTATGAACGTTTTTTTTGTAAATATCTTTGTAAGATTATCATTGCCGATATGCTATCTATACGACCATCACGTATATACTTAATCTCACCCTTCATCATATTTTCTGCTTCAAGAGAACTACCTGCTTCATCTTGGTAAAAAAGCTCCCCTTGAAACTCTACAAGGTTCATAAAATGAGCTATACGGCGTTTCATCTCATCTTCAGAGCTTCCCCCTAAAGGAACACCTATTACCACAGCATCTACTTCCCACTCATCTAAAACCTTTTTTACTTCACTAGAGGCTTGATTTCGATTTTTTCGTATAACAGCAGGTAGAGGTGTGACGATATCTTTGTGTGCAGAGTAGGCAAGACCTATGCGTTTAAGACCTAAATCTATGGCAATATATTTCATCATAATTCTTTCCCTATTTTCCCAAACAAAACGAGCCAAACATTTTGTCTAACATCTCATCATTTTCAAAAGGTCTAGTGATACTTGCTATCTCTTTTACTGCTTCATTAAGATGAAAAGAGAAGATCTCTAGCTCTTGATCTTCAAGTGGGATAAATGCTTCTTGGATATTTGCTATTGTAGCTTCAACTGCAGCAATCTGACGTGAAGATATAAGCATCATCTCATCACTTGTATTTGTTTGATCCATAATCTTTTCTAAAGCAGTAATTAAAGAGCTTACATCATCTTTTGAATTAAGCTCAAGATCATACTCAATCTCTAAGTCTAATTTTGTTTCTAAATCGATCTTATTTCTAACAACGATAAGCTCTTTGTCTTTCGCATTCTCTTCTAACAATTTTACTATCTGCTTATCTTCTTCATCAGCCTCACGAGAGCTATCAAATAAAGCTACAACGATGTCACTTTGTTCTATCGCCTCTAAACTTCTTTCTATACCTATACGCTCTATCTCATCACTTGCTTCACGAATCCCTGCTGTATCAACGATTCGGATTAGGTGTGTACCAATTTTCACTTGCTCTTCAATAGTATCACGAGTTGTACCTGCTATATCACTCACAATAGCACGGTTATAGTTTAAGAGTGCATTTAGTAGGGAACTTTTTCCTACATTTGGTTTGCCGACAATCGCTACACGAAAACCTTGCATAAGTCCCTCTCGTGATTTTGAAGCAATAAGTGTTTTAGTAAGTAATTTATTGAGTTGTGTTAGTTTTGATTCTATCTGCTCTACCAAATCCTCAGGAAGATCTTCTTCAGCATAATCGATTGTTACCTCACTAAACGCGAGTATATGAATAATTTCATCACGAACATTCTCTATAAACTCTTTGAGTGAGCCTTTCATTTGAGCTGCTAGTATCTTAGCTGCATCTTCACTTTTTGCTTCTATAAGTTGTGAAATTGCCTCTGCTTCACTCAGATCTATACGACCATTAAAAAAAGCACGTTTGGAAAACTCACCTGCATTTGCAAGGCGTGCACCAGCATGTAAACAAGCTTTGAGGATAGACTGAGCAACAATAAAACCACCATGGCACTGTATCTCTACAACATCTTCAGCAGTAAAAGAGAAAGGTGCTTGAAAATAAAGAACAATTGCCTCGTCTATAAGTTCATCATCTGCATTATATACATTACTAAGATGAGCATAACGGGGAGAAAATTGTTCTTTTTTTGTCAGTGTAGTAGCGATTGAGAGTGCCTTATCCCCACTGATGCGGATAATGGCAATCGACCCAATACCATTGGCTGTAGCAATGGCACATATAGTATCATCAGTCATTAGTTTGAGTGATAGTCGTTTATAATAATATATTTTAAGCCATCACGAGTGGAACGGATAACAACATATTTTTCTGGATATTTTTCACGTAGCTCTTTGAGTGCAATTTGAACTAAAACGCCATCAAGTATTTTTGTTTGTGCACGTCCATCGCGTTCTATATTTTCATATACATTAGTCAAATAGCGTGATACTGATTCCTCTTGGTTTTTAAGAAACTCTGCAATCTCTAAACGAAGTTGCACTTGATATTTAGAGTTTAACCAGTTAAAGATCATATAAGAGAGTGCTTTGTATCTGTAACCCTCTTTTCCAATGAGTAAAGCAGCATCTTCGCCTCTAAACTCGATAAGCAATGTTTCAGCATCATACACTGATACATCAACTTTTTCAATACTAAAACAAGTAAGGTCAAAAAGCTTGTTGATCTCTTGACTCACCTCTTGAGCTATTGCATCTATATTTACAATACCCTCTTCTTCATCACCTGATTCATCATACTCATCATCATAATCAGCAGTAAATTCTAAACCACTACCAACTTCATAATCATCATCTTCTTGATCACTAACAAATGATTCTGGCATGATAGTATCATTTAAAATAGTATGTGAAATTTCTGGTTCTTTCTCTTTCTCTTTTACTACTTCTTTTTTTTGTTTTTCTACAACAGGAGTTTTTTCTTTTTTAATTTCTTGAGGCTCTACTTCCTCTTTTGGAGGAACTACCTCTTCTTTTGTTTTGAGTGCAACAACAATAATTGCATTCTTTTTAAAAAAGCCTAAAAAACCCGCACTTGGATACTGAATAACTTCAACAGCAAGCTCCGTTACAGAGCATTGAAATTCAGAGGAAGCATCTTTATATGCTTCTTCTAAAGTAAGTGCTTCAATCTTCTTAATCATTTTTCTTTCCGTCTTTTTTTGCCAAGGCAATCTCAGCATCTTTAGCATTTTTAAACTGTGTATTTACGATAAATTGTTGTCCGATTGAGAACAAGTTATTTACGAACCAGTAAAGTACTAAACCTGAAGGGAAAGTGATAAAGAAAAATGTAAAGATTACAGGTAAAAATTTCATCACTTTTTCTTGCATTGGATCTGTAAAGTTTGTAGGTGTAAGCTTTTGTTGGTAGAACATTGAAGCACCCATTAGAAGTGGTAAAATATAATACTGATCCATACGTGAAAGGTCAGTAATCCATAACATCCAAGGAGCACCTTGAAGCTCAACCGCATTTAAAAGAACACGATATATTGCGAAAAACACAGGGATTTGTAAAAGCATTGGTAAACATCCACCTAGTGGATTTGCACCATGTTTCTTGTACATCTCCATAGTCGCGGCATTCATACGCTGAGGATCTTTTTTGTACTTCTCTTTAATCTCTTTAAGTTTTGGTGCAAGCTCTTTGATCTTTTGCATAGACATCATACCCTTGTATGTTAAAGGGTAAAGCACTGCTCTGATGATAGTTACAAGACCAATAATTGCCCAACCCCAGTTTCCAAAGATACCATGTAACCATGAAAGAAGTGCAAAAAGTGGTTTAGCAGCAAAAGTGAACCAACCATACTCGATTACATTTGTAAGTACAGGCTTGATGTTGTGAAGTGTCTTATAGTTTTTTTGACCTATATATCCACTAAATGTCATTGTAGGAAGTGCATCAAAATAAGCAACAGGGTTACTATCACGATCACGGTCAATAATTACCATAGTATCTTTTGCTAGATTATACATCATAGTCGTTGTGTACTGATCAAAAGCAGCTACAAGTTCAACACCTGTAAATGTCTTTCTACCCTCAGCATCACCATCTTCAATGATAGTTTGAATCTCATCATCAGTATAAACTAATGCACCCTTCATTGTCATCATTTGCTCTGTTTGGTTTACACGTGGACGCTGTCCAACATATACAAAGTATCTTTTATTTTGAGAAACATTCACAACAACATCGTAATGCCCATCATCATAAAATGTGATCTCTTTTTGTACATCTAAGCTTGAAAGCTTTTGAGTTAAAGTCACTTTAACAGGTGTCCCATCTAAATTTACTTCACTTACACTTGCAACATAAGGTACTGAAGAAGCTTCTGCATTGATTTTTTCATCTAAAAATCTAATATAAAGAGGTTTTGCTCCAAAAGCAGGAATCAGTTGTGCATGATTATCATCATTGTCACGAAACTTTTCTTGAAGTAATTCTTTAGACGAGATACGCCCTAATGTATCCATTTTAAGAATAAAATTTTTGTTTGTTACTGTAAGTATAGTATTTGTTGCTGATGCAACTACTTCATCTTGAGTAGAGATCTCATGCCCTGCAATTGCACTTGTATCTTTAGTCGTAACAACTTGTTTGTCTTGATCTAATACTACTTTATCTGTTTTAGCTTTTTGAGCTACCTCTGGCTGTTCTGGTGGAAAAATTGCTGTATAAGCCACAAAAAATATTACCGATGCTAGAACGGCTACTAATAATCTTTGATTTGGTGTCATTTTGTCTAACACTAATTACCCTTTGTAAAAAAAATTTTTTATAATGTAATGCTGGCCTTTTTTATTTGGGACCAGCCAATATTTTATAGAATCAACCCCTAATTTTTTGGGTCTACAATGAAGTTTATGTAGTAATGGATACTCAATACCACCTTCAAAAAGTTGATTGCAACGTAGTATTCTAGTAAAAGAGTGGTAAAAGGCACTTGAAATGGAGTTGTTTTCAAAGTGAAGTCTCGCATATTCACTACAAGATGGGTAATATCTACACGAGCCAAAACCAATAAGTGTAAAAAACTTCTGATAAAGCCATAAAAGTTTAAGTAAGAGTTTTCGCACGTGAGAGTACCTTGGTAAAATCTTTTTTGAATTGTTCATAGGAACTATCGAAGAGTCCTGCTTTTGCAACAAAAACATAAGAACCATCTTTGAGTTGTGGAGAGTGTTCAAGAAATAAAGCTCGCATTCTGCGTTTTGCACGGTTTCGCTTTACTGCATTACCAAGTTTTTTGGTTGCTGTAAATCCCACTTTACGAGTTTTACCTTGAGGAAGATAAAAAAGTACAACACTACCAGAGTGCTGATTTTTTCCTTTGTTATAAACATACTGAAACTCCTTATGGAGCTTAAGTGTGTTAAAACCGCCTAAACTGACAATCTTTTACGACCTTTAGCACGACGACGATTGATTAGGTTACGACCATTTTTAGTAGCCATACGAGCTCTAAATCCGTGAGTTCTTTTTCTCGGTGTGTTATGTGGTTGGTATGTTCTTTTCACGACATATCCTTATTTAAAATTAAGTCCGAAATATTACAGAAGTTTTACTTAAAAGGGGGTTAATGTTATAAACGAATCACTATCTTATAGTTTTTAACTTTATTTTAATTCTAAATGCTATAGACTGTTTCATACATATATGGAGGGATACAAGATGAGAGTTTTATTATATATACTTATTATTATAATTACCCCATCATCCCTCTGTGCTACTACACACAATGAAGATGTGTCCAAACTTGCACAAAGACTCAACCTCTATGCTGGGACAAAAGCATCGATTCAATGGAAGCGTATCTTTACTTCTCCAAGACATATGAAACGCTACAAGATTGACTCACTACCCACACAAGAGAGAATGCAACTGATGCAATATCTTATCCTGCATGCAGCAGATTCAGACCAACCAATAGTACCAGGATTATAATACTATGAAAAAATTAGCCCTCTTAACACTCCCTTTACTCTTAAGTGCCGCTCAAGATATAGATGTACTCCAAAAAATACTTGAGCTTGAAAATGAGATTAAAATGCTTAAAGCACAAGTACAACACAATGCGAAGCAACAAACTAGAAGTAGTTGTACGGTTGGGAAAATACAAGAACAGGTAGAGGAAAATACACTTAGTATAGATGAAGATACTACCATCTTAGAAAAGGTAGAAACTAAATCTATCTTAGATAAAATCAACTTTACCCCTGAACTTATGCTGCGTTTTGATAAGTTTAACTACAGTAATGGTCAAATTGAGGGGGAAAATACTAAAATCTACAACAATACGAATCCTGCATTAAATGGTCTACAACGCCGTGATGAGTTTTCAAAAGATTTTGATGTAGCAGCATCTATGCGTTTTCGACTCAATATGAGCTTTGAACTTGAAGATATAAAATTTCATGGTCGTATGCTCTATATGAATTCAACACAGTCAAATCAAAGAATATGTATCTTGTCTCGTGATATTAAGGCAGGAACAGCAGGCAGTGCTTTTGATATAGACCGTGCTTATATAGACTACACTCTTAACAAAACCTCATCTACACCTTTTACCTTCTCTTTTGGTATCTTACCTACTTCTGGTGGAACGCCAATGCAGTATGCACAAAATAAACAAAGAAGTTCATTATTTCCTGCACTTGTTTTTGATATGAACACCTATGGAGTGATAGGGACACAAAAATTTTCTGAAGATACTTATGCTCGACTTGTTCTTGCAAAAGCATATACTTTACGTCCAAATTTTTACCCCTATCAATGTAACAGAGAAAATATAGACAATGCAGATATTATAGGTATTTATGCTGATTCAAAAATCGATTTTCTAGGTGATTCCCTTCTCTCATTTGGTATCAATATGATGCATAATCTAAAAGCTCATCCCTATCTTGGCCCAGACATTGATTCATCCAATTCATCAAATCTTGGAACTATTATCACTTATGGATTAGGGATAGATATAGAAAAACTTCAAAATTCGGACCTTACAGTTTTTGCTCATACTGCCTACACTACCCCTCATGGGAATAATAACCAAGATGATTACAAGATTACAAACCCTACAGCAGGTACAACTAATGGTGGATATACTGGTTTTACAGAAGCTGATTATGCTAGTGGACCAATGCTTAAAAAAGACAGCTATTCAATTTACTTAGGTCTGAAGTATGATGTTACAAAAGATATTAATCTAGGTGCGGAATATAACTACGGTAGTAAGTACTGGTACTCAGGAACACAGGGAGCCGAAGATATGTATAATAAACTCGCACTTCGTGGATCAGCTTATGAGGCTTATATATCATGGCAATTTCATAAATATCTCAATGCTAAAATCGGGTATCTTTATATGCAAGAAGACTACACAGGAAGTGGTTGGCACTTTGGTGAACCTGCAAAAAAAGATGCACAACAAAATATAGGTTACTTCAATCTTGAAGCAAGATTTTAAATATTATGAACTATAAGAACAATATATATCTTACTCTTATATCTAGTTTCTTACTACTACTCTTTGCTCTTTTTCTTAGTTATACAAACATTCAAAGTAGTAGCAATGTCATTAAGTACTTAGAAAAAGATCAAATTAAACTCAACTACTATGCAAATAAACTCAACTATGACATTAAAAAGAATCAAACAGATCTTTTACAATTGGTACTCTTAGAAAAAGATATCTCACATATCAACAAATATACTGCTTTTGGAGAGATAAAAGATTCTGTGCATAATTTAGAACTATTTTTCAAAAATAAAAAAATTGACCTAGAAGGTTTTGAAGAAACACTGCAAGTGATTCAAAAACGAACAGTGGCATATCAGGCTGTACAAGACTCTCTTATAGAAGCTCTGAAGTCTCAAGATAAGGTCGATATCGAAGATGCTCTTATAGGTTTTAATGCAATAACAGTCAATTTCTCACAAGATACACAAAAACTTATAGATATATCACACGAAGCACTCCATGCCAAAATTTTAAAGCTTAAAATTAATAATGAACAAAACTCTACCACTATTCTACTTTCATTTTTTATAGCTATCTTGATGATTGGATTTACCTCTTACAAATTTTTTAGACTCCATAGTAAATTACAAGCTCAACTTAGCCGTGCAGAAAAAGCTGAACAGGAACAAAAACACCTGCAAAAACAACTCTTAAGATATAACGAAGATCTAGAAAAAGAGGTAGCAAAAAAAGCTAAAGAGATTCGACAAAAAATTTACACAAATTTTCTCACAGGTCTTCCAAATAGGAATAGACTCCTTGAAGATGCTTCTCTTTACTCATTTTCTATGATCGCTATCCTTAACATAGATAAGTTTCAATCTTTTAATGATGTTTATGGAGAAGAGACAGGGAATGTGGCTATTAAGCTTACTGCTGATTTTTTACGCCATGAGATTACAGGAGAATCTATCATCTTATATCATATTGCTGGTGATGAGTTTGCTTTAGCTGTGCATAAAGATGATCCTCTCACACAAGAGGATTTTAAAAATATTGTTGCAGATATACTTCATAACTACCAAAGAAAAGAGTTTGAGTATGAAGATAAAAAGTTTAGTTTTGTAATGAGTGCTGGTATCTCTTATACGGGAAGAAGAAAAATGTTAGCTTATGCAGATATGGCTCTAAAAGATGCAAAAAAACGCAATACTCAACTTTCAGAATTTAATGATGATAAAGAACTTGAGAGAATCCATCAAAGTGATATAGAGTGTCATACAAAACTTGTCACAGCACTTCAAAATGAGAAGTTAGTTTCCTTTTTTCAACCTATTGTTCCTATTCAAGATAAAAGCAAAGCTATCAAGTATGAATCACTTATTCGGATTATTGGTGAAGATGGTAAGGTAATTGCACCATATCAGTTTATACGTGTTGCAAAAATAAATCGTATCTATTATAAAATTACAAACAGCGTCTTAAAAAACACTCTTAGTGTAGCAACAAAATACCAGATACCTTGTTCTATCAATATCTCTTTATCCGATATTGAAAACGATAGAACGATGAAAACATTTTTTGATATCATTGATACTTATGAACATAATGAGCTTCTTACCATAGAGCTTTTAGAAACAGAAGACTTTGTTAACTATCAAATTGTTTATGATTTTTGTGTTAAAGTACGCTCATATGGTCTCAAAATAGCTCTTGATGACTTTGGTTCAGGCTACTCTAACTTCTCCCATATCTTAAATCTTCCAATTGACTACATTAAGATTGATGCAACCCTTATCTCAAACATAGATAGAGATCAAAACTCAAAAATCATGGTTGAAACCATAGTAGAGCTAGCACATAAACTTCATATAGCAACTATAGCTGAGTTTGTTAGTTCTAAAGA
Organism: Sulfurimonas sp.; assembly: GCA_027063645.1. Lineage (GTDB taxonomy): Bacteria > Campylobacterota > Campylobacteria > Campylobacterales > Sulfurimonadaceae > Sulfurimonas. Next base: position 16,464 of record JAMORK010000044.1, on the reverse strand, counting down.
GATTTTAGATGTTGTTAAAGAGCTTGGTGTTGATTATGCTCAAGGTTTTTATCTTGGAAAACCTGAACCGATAGAAAAACATATACAACATAAACCTAGAATTTAGCTTTCTTAACACTCTCCTATCACCCCTCTATTCCTCTTTTTCACAATTTTATAAAATCACCTTTTTACACTTGACATTTTGAACATATGTTCTATATAATTCTGAACACATGTGTATATTTAACTATTTTAGGTAATGAAAAAACAGATGAATGATAAAAAACTCCTCCAACAATCAAATAGAAGTCAGGTTACCACCATCTCGATGGCACATCTTGCACATGATACTTACTCCTCTTTTTTAGCACCTATACTACCTCTACTTATAGAAAAACTTGCTATTCCTCTGTATCTTGTAGCATTTTTAGATATCGCTAGAAAATTGCCATCTCTGCTCAATCCATTTTTTGGGCTTCTCGCACAAAGAACAGATGCAAAGTACTTTGTTATTGTCTCCCCTGCACTCACAGCTTTTAGTATGAGCTTTTTAGGTTTAGCACCCTCCTATACTATTTTGGTGATGCTCCTTATCATCTCAGGTATCAGTTCTACCCTCTTTCATATCCCTTCACCTGGGATTATCAAGGCTTCTTCTGGAGATAAGATAGGCAGAGGGATGAGTTTTTATATGGTGGGTGGAGAGTTAGCACGTACCATTGGACCACTTTTTGTCACAGCGGGAATCTCCCTTTGGGGACTAGAGGGGATCTGGCATCTTATGCCTTTTGGGTTACTGGCCTCACTTATACTTTACTACCGTCTTAAAGACTTCAGAATTGATCAAAATTTTACTAAAAAAGCTGAAAAGGGAGATGCTCTCAAAGAGATTAAAAGATTTTATCCCCTTTTTAAAAATATTGGAGCATATCTTTTTTTTCAATCAGCAATGAAGATGGCAACAACACTCTACCTGGCCGTTTACCTTACACAACAAGGGTTTGAGTTATGGTCAGCAAGTATAGCAATCTCTGTTTTACAATTTTTTGGTGTTATAGGTACCTTTATATCTGGATCACTCTCCGATAAGTATGGAAGAAAAAAGGTTCTTGTATCTATGTCGATAGGTTCGGCATTAACGATGACACTTTTTCTTTTTTCCCACAATATCTACACAGTTTTTGGAGTTTTAGCACTTCTTGGTATCTTTATGTTTGCGAGTGGTCCCATTTTACTCGCTGTTATCCACGATGTTCATACCGAGATGCCTACTTTTGTAAACAGTGTTTATATGACTATCAATTTTTCGATTAGTTCTATTGTGGTCTTAGTGATGGGAATTTTTGGAGATAAGATAGGCTTAGCAAACACCTATGAGATAGCGGCACTTCTAGCATTTTGTGCCATCCCATTTGCAATGAGATTCAAGGAGATCAAATGAATATAAACCTACAACAAATCGCAACGATCAACTCCCCATTTTGCTCACTTGTCGATATGCCCATACAGCCAAAGGGAGCCAGTAATACTTATGCAAGTATCACCTTTAAAGATGAGTTTGTAGAAGGATTATCTGATCTTGATGGGTTTAGCCATGTGTATCTTATCTATTATTTTCATAAGGTCAAAGAGCCTCAATTAAAGGTGATCCCCTTTAATGATAAAACAGATACACCAAGAGGAGTCTTTTCTACAAGAACACCTATGCACCCAAACAGCATTGGTTTATCGGTTGTAGAATTAGTAAGTGTTGAGAAAAACATTGTAACCATAAAAGGGATAGATATCTTAGATGGTACACCACTTTTAGATATAAAACCCTATATAGAAAATTTTGATAAAGTTGAAGGGGAAGTAAAATCTGGTTGGATGCAATCTAGTGTAGATGAAGTAAAAATGAAAAAGAGTGACGATAGGTTTGTCTAAAACCTATCGTACAAGAAAGAAGATGATGAGATTAAGAAACTCTTGCTTCTATCTCTCCATTATTCATAATAAAATCAACTTTGCTACCCTCTTTTACAATTCCTTCTAAAATTAAGTCAGCAAGTCTGTCTTCTACTATCTCATATAGAGCACGTTTAAGTGGTCTAGCACCATAAACAGGATCAAATCCAGCCTCTGCTATGTATGCTTTTGCTTCAGGGCTTAGAGTAAGCTCTATGTCGCGTTGTTCCACTTTTTTCGCTATATCTCTAAAGAAGATATCTACGATACCTACTATCTCTTCTTGACCAAGAGCATTAAAGATAACTACATCATCAAGTCTATTTAAAAACTCTGGTTTAAAAGCTTGTTTAAGTTCAGCCATTACCATGTCGTTCAGCTCTTCACTTTGAGCATGATTGATGATTTTATCTGACGCAATATTTGATGTTAAGATGATAATAGTATTTGAAAAATCTACTGTCACCCCTTTATTATCTGTTAGACGTCCATCATCAAGTACTTGCAGTAAGATGTTAAACACATCTGGATGTGCTTTTTCCACCTCATCAAATAGTACTACTGAGTAAGGTTTACGACGTACTGCTTCAGTGAGTTGTCCACCCTCATCATAGCCAACATACCCAGGAGCTGCACCCACTAAACGCGATACTGCATGTTTCTCCATATACTCACTCATATCGATACGAATCAGTGCATCTTCAGAGTCAAACAAGAACTTCGCTAATGTTTTAGCTGTTTGTGTTTTACCAACACCTGTTGGCCCTAGAAATAAGAAACTACCTATCGGAGAGTCCGCATTGCTAAGTCCCGCTTTGTTACGTTTAATAGCACGAGCAACGGCATGAGTTGCTTTTTCTTGTCCAACAACATCTTTGTTAAGTTCATCTTCTACATGAAGAATTTTTGTTTGCTCCCCTTGAAGCATTTTATTTACTGGTATATGTGTCCATCTTGAAACTACCGAAGCGATCGCTTCTTCATCAACACTATTTTTTAGTAGTGTTCCTGTAGCTTGGAGTTTATCCCAGTTTTCATTGATCGCTTTTTCCTCTTCAAGAAGTTTTGGAATCTCACCATACTCAATCTCTGCTGCACGGTTAAAGTCTGAGCTAGATTTTGCCACCTCAGCTTCACGGCGTTTAGATTCTATCTCATTTTTAATAGTAGAGATTTTCTCAAACACCTCTTTTTCTGTAGCAAATTGTTGCTCAAGATTTCTTACTTCCTCTTGAACATCAGCAAGCTCTTTTTCTATCTCATCAAGACGTTTTTCGTTTGCTGGCGTTTTCTCCATTTTTAGAGCTTCTTTTTCTACCATCAACTCTGAGAGTTTACGTTTTGCAGAAGCTAAAACATTTGGTTCAGACTCTATTTGCATTTTAAGTTCTGCTGCTGCCTCATCAATAAGGTCAATCGCTTTATCTGGTAAGAATCTATCTGCAATATATCTATCTGAAAGACGTGCTGCTGCAACTAATGCACTATCTGTAATAGTAACATTATGGTGAGTTTCAAGTCTCTCTTTAATTCCACGAAGAATTTGCAGAGATTGATTTACCGTTGGCTCATCGAGATTAATCGGTAAGAAACGGCGTTGCAATGCTGCATCTTTTTCAAAATACTTTCTATACTCTTTAAGTGTAGTTGCCCCAATAGTATGCAACTCTCCACGAGCTAGAGCCGGTTTTAAGATATTTGCGGCATCCATACTTCCCTCAGATGCACCTGCACCTACGATTGTATGAATCTCATCAATGAAAAGGATAATATTTCCATTTTCTTTTACCTCATCAATAACAGCTTTTAAACGATCTTCAAACTCTCCACGATATTTTGCACCTGCAATAAGTGAACTCATATCAAGAGCAACCACTCGTTTATTTTGTAGAGATGTTGGAACATTTCCACTTTGAATACGTTGAGCAAGACCTTCAACTAAAGCTGTTTTACCAACTCCAGGCTCCCCTAAAAGCATAGGGTTGTTTTTTGTTTTACGTATAAGAATTTGCATCATACGTGTAATCTCTTCATCACGCCCAATAACTGGTGAGAGTTTCCCCTCTGCTGCTTCTTTTGTTAAATCTATACCATATTTATCAAGTGATTCTAGTGTTTCATCTGCACTTTGTGAGTCAATTTTTGCACCACCACGAGCTGCTTCAAGATTTTTTGCAAGCTCCATTACATCTATGTATTTAGGTAAGATACTAGAGAATGGTTCTGTTTTTAAATTTGCTAAGAGGTAAGTATCTACTGAAAGATAACTATCTCCATTTTTGGTCATAAGCCCTGCACCATTCTCAAGTGTTTGTACAAAGTTTTTAGAGAGTCTAATGTTCTCTTTACTTACAGAAGATGATTTTGGTAGTTTCTCAACCAAACTTTTTACATCTAGCTCCATTGCTACCTTATCTATGTTCATCTTATTGAACATCTGATTCAGTACAGAGTTTGAGTTTGTCAGAAGCGCCCATAAAAAATGTTCAGTTTGCACTTCCATGTTTTTAGAGTGGAGTGCTAAAGAGAGTGCACTTTCAATCGATTCTGTCATATTGTGTGTTAGTTTTTCAAAAATATTATTAGCCATAATTAAATCCTTTTATTTTTTTATAGGTGTAGTATAGTATCATTTTTAGAAATTATCTGCCACTTAAGTAGCACTTCTCTATTTTATAAGCTTCTTACTTTTAATTTACTATAATATCACAAATATTTAAGGATTATTCATGCCTACAGTTTTAGAAGCACTCCAAAACAGATCTTCAAAAAGAGCTTACCTCGATAAAACAGTTCCTAAAGAGACCATTACAAAAATCTTAGAAGCTGCTGCACACACTCCTAGTGGAGCAAATATGCAACCATGGGTTAGCTATGCTATAAGCAATAAAGAGGTTTTAAAAAACATTGGTGATGCTATTATAGAGAAGATGAATGAGGGTGTAGAGCATGACCAATTCATCCAATACTATCCTGTAAAATGGGTAAACCCTTATAAAAAACGCCGTATTGTTACAGGAGCTGGACTCTATAAACTTATGGAAGTAGATAGAAAAGACAATGAAACCCGCCTACAGATGTGGCACGATAATTTCAGATGGTTTGGTGCTTCAAATGTTATCTTTGTATTTACAGATAAAGCCAATATCGATGGTGCACAGGGGGCTCTTATAGATTGTGGAGCATATATGCAAAGTATTTTGCTTGCAGCTCAAGAGTTTGGCATTGAGAGTTGTCCACAAGGTTCTACTACAGAGTTTGGAAAAGTTGTTGCTCGCGTTTTAGATATACCTGACAACCTTGCTCTTCTTTATAGTGTAGTGCTAGGCTATGAAGATAAAGATGCAAAAATCAACACCTACCAACCAACTCGTGTAAAACTCCAAGAGAGTGTTACTTTTATAGACTAAATAACTCTGGAAACTTCGCCTTGTAGCGAGGTTCCATACTTACATTTCCACTCACTCCACCACTATGTATATAGAGTATCTTCTCTTTTGTTTGCTCCATTAAAAGTTTCCAAAGCAAGGGTGCATATAATAAATCAAACTCTATACCTCCATATTTTAAATGTTTATAGAACTCATACAACTCTTTATAAGGTTTTGCAAAATGGTACTTCTTTTGAGGCTCCAAGATAACAAGGTTAGATGGTATAGAAGATAATGCACTCATCTGCTCCTCTAAATACCCCTTGTCTCCTATAGCAGCTGTTGTATACACCTTATACTGAGGAAATGCTAAGGCTAAATACAAAGCGGTTGTCCCTGTTCCTGAAGGAGTTGCTATCGCTTCAAACTCCAAAGATTCCTCTTGAATCTCTTGTGCTAATACAGCAACACCCTCTTGAGCCATTCTATCTGCACCCCCTTGATCAACTACAACACACATTGGATCAAGATTTAAACGCAATGCTTGTACATAAACTTTGTAGCTCTCTAGTTCAAGCTCATAATGTTGCATCCCTAAAGAGAGTGCTATAGGATAGTTTCCCTCTTCTTGCTCTTTTTGCTTCTTACTCAAGGGCTTAGTATAGTACTCAAATACCCACCCTTTTTGCTTTGCAAGTGCTGCGATGGCAAGCATAGCATTAGATTGTGTTCCACCATAAGAGATGATTTTATTGTAGTGTTCTTTGGGAGTTTTTAAAAGTGTGTGAAGTTTTCTGTACTTATTGCCAGAGAGATAAGGGTCAAAAAGATCGTCGCGTTTAACAAGAAACTCCCTACCCTCTAAAATAATCTTAGAGATGGGAGTTTTGTTCATAAAAATTACTTGATTGTAGCTTTTTTCTGTAATGCAGCCATTTTTTCATTCATAACTGATTTGAATTTTTCATTTTTAATACGTTGCTCAATAACACTTTTCACTTCATCAAAAGTTCTTGTAGCTGCTTTCATTTTATCTTCAAGATAGATAATATGGTAACCAAACTGTGTTTTTATAGGTGTTGGTGTAATAGTACCAACTTTCATTTTGAACACTGCATCATTAAATGCAGGAACCATTTGACCTTTTGTAAATGTACCTAAATCTCCACCTTTTGGTCCACTAGGTCCTGTAGATTTTGCTTTTGCAAGCTCTTCAAATTTTGCTTTTAGTTTTGCACCACTAAGTGATTTTAACTCAGCAATAATTTTCTTTGCTTCAGCCTCTGTTTTTACTAAGATATGGCGAGCATGAACTCTCTCTTTTTCAACAAACTCTTCTTTGTTGTTTTTGTAGTACTCTTTTAACTCTTTTTGACTTACTTTAATCTTATCATGAAGTTGTTTTTGCCATACTTGGATAGCTATACTCTTTTTAACTTTCTCTTGAATTTTTTTGTACTCATCTTTAAATAGTTTTGTATTAAGAACACCTGTCTTTTTTGCATCCCCATACATAAGTTCATTTGCTACAAGTTGTTGTACAAATTGTTGTCCTAACTCTTTTTGTTTCTCAACTGGTAATGTATTGAATCTACCTTGTGTTGCATTCATCAACTCTTGATTTACCTCTTCTGAAGTAATAGCCTTACCATTTACTGTTACTATTGTTTGTGCACTAAGTATAGTTGTAGTTACCATCAATGCTGACAATAATAATTTTCTTGCTTTTCTCATTCTAATTCCTTGAGTTATTTTAAGTATCCAAAATTCTAGTATTTAAATACTAATGATTAATAAACACTAGGAACTCACTTTTAAATATTTATCTAAAACATTTTCTAATTTTTCACGTGTAAGTGGTTTTGAGATATACCCATCAAGACCTGCATTAAGAAGCATCTCTCTATCACCCTCCATTGCCATCGCTGTAAGTGCGACTATTGGTGTATTCCCATTTGGATGTAAAACCTCTTTAATCTCTTTGGTTGCAACGATACCATTTTTTTGTGGCATGTCGATATCCATAAAGACGATATCGTACTTATGAGTTTTTGCTTTTAAAACACCTTCAACCCCATTTGAAGCCGTTTCTACCACAATATTATACTCTTGAAGTAAGATCTGTATAAGTCTTTGGTTGATTAAATTATCTTCAACTACAAGTGCAGTTGTTTTGTCTTTAACTTGAAGTTTATCTTGTTTGCTTTTTTCCACCTCAAGACTGAAAACTTTTGCAAGATGCTCTGCAATAGTACTCGGGAGCAATGGCTGATGGATCACCTCATCTACTATATAAGTAAGTTTTGTTTGTATCTTTTCTAATTTATCTAGTAATAAGATCACTTTTGCCGATTTTGAGTAAGAACCAAGTTCAAACATCCACGAAGAATCCTCTTGGTTTGCCACAACGTAGAGAGCTTCAATATCTTCATAAACATTTTCATCAAGGATATTTGATTTAATCACATCAATACCAAAAGAGCGCAAATATATTGTTAGGAAATTTGCTTCATCGATTTTAGATTGATCTAAGAGGAGTACTTTTACTTTTTTCTTAGACATCATTCTATAACTTTGTCCATGTGTCTCTTTAAAATCAAGTACAAAGTTAAAATAACTTCCATGACCCTCTTCACTCTGGATTCTAAGTTGAGATCCAAGAAGCTTCACAAGACCATTTGATAAGCTTAGTCCGACACCAAGTCTCTCATCTGCACGGTTACTTGCAGTAAATGGTTCATTCATAAGAGCAAGTTGCTCCTCTGCTATCCCATTACCGTTATCTTTAACACTAAAACTAATGCTACAATCACCATTGAGCTGGCGTTTTACAAGTTTCACCTCTATGATTACCTTACCACCACGAGGAGTAAACTTCACAGCATTTTGAATAAGTGCATTCATAATCTGTTTTATTTTTTTAATATCTCCACTTAATTCACGAGGTAATTTTGGATCGATAAATGCAAAAGTCTTAATCCCCTTCTCTTTTCCAAGAAGACAAAAGTTTTTGAGTATCTTTTCCATCTCAGGTAAAAGGTTAAACTCTAAATGATCTACACTGAGTCTTCCACCTTGCATCTGAGAGAGATCAAGTAATGTTTCTATATTGACTAAAAGATTTTTAGAAGACCTGTTAATCATACTTAAGTATTCTCTTTGTTTTGGTTCAAGTGGCGTTTGATTAATAAGGTCTACAAAGCCAAGTATACCATTCATAGGTGTTCGAAATTCATGGCCAATATTTGCTAAAAATTTTGTTTTTAATCTTTCCACTTCTTCGATTTTATACTTTGCATGATGCAGTTCACTTACATCATTTAAGGCTAAAAGATAGAGTTGTTTTTCTGCATCAACTAAAGAGGCCTTTGCTTGAAAATAAAGTAGCTTAGAATCAGGTGATAAAATACTAATCTCATAACCCTCTGCTTTATATTTTTTTAGATAATCAAGCCAGCTTTTGTCATCTTCAGTAAAGATCTCTTCACCTTCACTTAGAAAAAGGTCTCTGATACTTTCATGTTTATGCTTAAACTCTTCAATGTTTGCAAACCCTAATGTACTATAAAACTTTTTATTTGCCCCTATCCAGCCTTGAGATTTTTGAAAATAAAGGTAGATTATTTCACTCTCGTTGATTATATTACTAAGTAGTTCTTTTGTTATATAACTTGTTTTCTCTTTTTTAGTCTGTTTTTTTGAACTTGCAGCTTCTTGCACTGTAGTTCTTGTAAAAAATGAAAAAAATCCCATTATTTTCTCCTCATAAGCCATTATGTGTTTTGATTATATCACAGAAAAAGATAAAATATCGAAAAATTATATTGAAGTATGAAATGAAAAAAGCAACAAAAAAAGAGATTATAGAGATTCACAAACGATTTGTAGAGCGTTATAGCGATGCTGTGACAGAGTTAGCATATACGAATGCTTATGAACTTGTAGTTGCCGTCGCACTCTCAGCACAGTGTACAGATAAAAGGGTCAATATCATAACCCCTGCTCTTTTTGAACGCTATCCTAGTCCTAAAGAGCTGGCTGAAGCTGATCTAGATGAAGTCAAAAGCTTTTTAAATACTTGTTCTTTTTTTAACAATAAAGCAAAAAACATTATAGCGATGGCACAGCGTGTTATGGAAGTTTATAATGGTGAGATCCCTATGAATGAAAAAGATCTGCAAACACTTGCTGGAGTTGGACAGAAAACAGCCAATGTGGTGATGATAGAGTACACAGGAGCCAATCTTATGGCTGTTGACACACATGTCTTTCGTGTTTCACATAGATTAGGTTTAAGTGATGATAAAACAGCCATAGCAACAGAAGCGACACTAGTGAAAAAATTTAAAAATGACCTCCATGCCCTCCATCAAGGGATGGTACTCTTTGGTCGCTATATCTGTACAGCAAAAAATCCAAAATGTGAAGAGTGTTTTTTAACTGAATTTTGTAAAACAAAAGAAACTTTCAAGGTTTAGGTATAAAAAATGCTAGCAATAGATATGATAAAAACGATTCTTTTTTTAAGTACCCTTAGCATTCTTTTTTCCGGCTGTGTAAACAAACATGGTGTTTCAGCAAAGTACTATAGTGACTGTAAAGAGTACTATGACCTGCAAGGCTACTACCATAAAGAGTGTGGAGAAGATGATATGTTTACCTACAAAGAGGTTGGAGAGGGTGTCTCTAAAGTGATCGATGAGATCAAAGATGAGAAAAAACCACAAAAAAATGTGTGGTAAAACTACTTTATAGCGATAAAAGTAGCAAAATTAGCCCAACGGAACACCACTTCACAATGGGAAAACCCTGCATTTTGTGCCATCTTGATATTTTCATCTTCGGAGTAAGGGACAAGTACATTCTCTAGGGCTTCACGCTTTTGCATAATCTCATATTCACTATAACCCTGCTCTTTTTTAAAATCATAATAACACTCTATAAGATCTTTGTTGAGCTTAGCATGATGGCTTATCACCTTCTCACTAAAGATAAAAACACCCTCTTTCTTTAAGGCAGATGCTATCTTTTTCACAAGCTCTTCACGAACTAAGGGACGAATAAATTGCAAGGTATAGTTTGATATAAACACATCAGCTTCCCTGTACTCATACTCTAAGATATCAGCATTTTGCACCTCAACCTTAGCACCATAAGCCTCACACTTTCGTCTAGCTTGAGCAAGCATCGCTTCTGAGTTATCTAAACCAATAAGCTCTGCTTCTACTTGTAATTTTCTGTGTATATTAAGAAGGAGTGATGCTGTTGAGCATCCAAGATCATAAACGATCCCATTCTCACTCAAATTTTTATGTACAAAAAACTCTGTAATATCTTGAGATTCTTTATAGTAAGGGACAGAGCGTTGTAACATATCATCAAAGACAGCAGCTACCTCTTCGTCAAATTCAAACTGTTTTTTTATCGGTTTTGCAAATACTTTATCATTCATAGTGCAATTTTATCCAATTTTAATGCTCTTTTTCCATCTTAGAATATAAAACAAAGGTATTTTTACCTCTTTTTTTCGCTTCATACATCGCTTCATCTGCTTTTTTCTTAAGTATATGCATATTTGATGTATCTTTTGGAAATAAAGAAACCCCTATACTTGCTGAAAGGAGTTGCCCATTTTCTTTACATCTTACACTTATATTTTTAAGGATTTGATCTAAATTTTTCTCTAAACTTGTCTCATCTTTATAATCTATAATAGCTATAAATTCATCCCCTCCAAGCCTTGCAGCATAAGGAAAAATTTTATCCATTCTCTGTGCAAACTGCTGTAAAACCTTATCTCCTACATGGTGACCATGCTCATCATTGATACTTTTAAATTTATCTAAATCTATAAATAAAAGTGCAAATTCTTTCTTCTCTTTTTGTAAATCATCAAGTTTTTTCTCAAAAGAGATTCTATTTGGAAGATTTGTTAAATGATCATGACTCGCTTGGTAGTGTGATGTTTCAACATCTTTATGAAGTTCTAAAAGGTTCAATTTTAACTTATTTACTATATGTAAATAATACAAAGGTAAAACGGCATAAGTGATGAACCAAGAGTATGCAAAAGAGGTATGATTGATCCAAAATTCTGATGTATTGATGAGGAGAAGCCAGCTCACTAAAATCGTTGCATAAGTAATATATGCTATATCTTTTCCATAACGAAGACCATACCCTATCATGTACCATAAAAACAAAACAGTATAATACAAAGAAACCTCACCAACAAGGTACATAATATAAGTAGAAGACACAACATCTAAAACTGCAATAATAGCAATTCTTAATCTTTGAAATTGATATGGATAGCGTTTTAAAAAGAGATAATAAAGAGCATTTATACACATAACTGATATGAAAATCTCTAAAATAGTTACATGAAAAGCACCCTCTATACTTAAGTAATTTGAGTCAAGAAAACTAAGGGTAATGATGATACTGACAATCAAGAAGATACGTATAGATATTTGAATCTTTTCACTTGCTAAATAAGCTACTTCTTCTATAGAATTATTATTCAATACATACCCCTTTCTATATACTTACACCTTGATTATAGCCCTATATCTTAAAAAAAGCTCTTAGCTTTATGTTTCTTTTTGATAAAATATACGAATACAATATTAAAGTGAGGTTTTTTATGGAACTAAGTACATCAACATGGATGATGATAGCATTTGTTTTAGGAACAATTTTAAGTATATGGAAAATGTACCCTTTTTTAGTCAATAGAACACTAGAAGATGATGATACAGGGGAGGATGCACATGAGTATTTGGTTTCACATATGCATAAGATACTGCAAAGTAGCGAGGAAGTACCAGATATTAAAACACTCCATACAAAGATGTGTGAACACCCTGAATTTGAAAAAGAGAAGCATTGGCGTTTTAATCAAAACAAACTACAACAACTTCTGTATAAGCACTATGCAAAACATCCACATCTAAGTTCCATTGAAGATATACATAAAGAGTTACACTAAATACTTTAAGTCCTTTTTAGCTAACATGTACGAGTACAATAGAAGTTAAAAAGGCTTACAATGAAGTTTATAATTTTTTTATTACTATTAACAAACCTTTTACTAGCAAAAATTCCCGATGTAGTTCCTCTCTCATGGCTTAAAGTACACTATAATGATCCTAATTTAGTGATCATAGATGTACGTGATGCAGATAGCTATAAACAAGGTCACCTTAAAAATGCAGTCAATATCCCTGTATTTGAAAATCTTTTCTATGGTGAGATGATGCGCATCCCTCCCCTTTCAAAACTAAGAGAACTTTTTAGCCAAGCAGGCATTAATGATAAAAGTGAAATCCTTGTTTATGGTGACACAAACCCTATCTGGTCTGCTAGGTTTTACTGGATAAGTAAAGTACTAGGTGCAGATAATGTTGGCATACTTAAAGTGAGTTATGGCAACTGGGATAAAGATCTATTACCTATATCAACAACAGATTATAAAGCTACATATCAAAACTTTACACCAAAAATTAACAATCAATTTTTAAAAACAAAACTTGATGTCCTTACCTCTTTGAAAAAAGCATATATAATCGATGGCCGACCCACTCAGTTTTATATTGGAGAGAAGTCTCATGCCAAACGCTATGGACATATTACAAATGCTATCAATCTCCCTGGGAGCTTAACATATGATACAAAAGGCTCAGATAGATCTATAAAAGATTTTGATAAACTAAAAGAAATCTATAAAGATTTAGATCCAAAGAAGCCAATTATTCTTTACTGTGAAGATGGAGCTGATGCAGCTATGAACTTTTTAGTTCTTAAAAAACTTGGCTACAATGCTTCTGTTTACGATGGTTCTTGGCTTGAGTGGGGAAATGATCAACATCTGCCAATTGAAAAAGGTCATGGGGAAAGATAATTATGCAAACATCTGTATATAAGGGCTCAATCGAGAAAAAATTTATAAAAGCAATCTTTTTCCTTATCTCCTTTGTTGTTGTAATTGGATATATCCTTTTTGCTAGTTGGTATGTTTCAAAACAAGAAAACGATCGCATATACTTAGCTAAAAGTATTACAGAGGTTTTATCACAAGATTTTGTACGTCTTATTTTACTTGATGACATCAACACCGCTACAGATATAACAACAAAACTCCAAGCACTTACAAAAATTCAAAAAGTTATTTTATACAATCAACAAAGAAAAAAAATATTTCTCTACAATGCCCCAACAAAAGTTTCTAAAAATAAAATTTTCACTACGACAACAAAGATGCTCTATCATGGAGACTCCTATGGTGAACTCTATTTTGAACTAAAAGTAGAATCTTTTTTAGATATTTTAAAAGATGATTTTATCTATTTGGTATTGACTCTTCTACTTTTTTTGAGTATCTCTTTTCTTTTAGTAAAGTATTATGCTCATAGATTCACCCAACCAATTCTCTACCTTGTAGATTTTTTAGAGAAGGTAGATCTTAACGGTACTATCCCTCAGTACCAAATAAAAAAACAATATGATGATGAGTTTGGAAAACTTTATGAAGAGATAAATTTACTCTTTGCCAAACTAGTTGATTTTTTACAACAAAAAAAGAAAGCAGAGGAAGCCTTAGCTATTTCAACACAATACGATCCCCTTACTGGGCTTCTAAATAAAAATGGTTTTATCTCTGCTCTGAGAGATATTTTAAAAGAAAACGACTCCCATTACAATATAATGTTTTACATAAAACTTACAAACTTAAAATCTATAAATCATGCCTATGGCTATAAATATGGAGACGAGGTTATTAAAAAATTTGCACAGAGTCTCAAAGAAAATTTTAACGATAGCAACTTAAGTGCTCGTATGGGCATGGGCGATTTTATACTCTATTATCAAAATAAAGAGCATAATAAAGATATTGTTTTACAAAAAGCACAAACTATTGCTGATGCACTTCTTGGTCTTTTATCAAAGAACTTTCAAATTGAGGAGACTCTTGTTAAAACTGAGGCTCATATTGGTATTGACATCTCTATAGGTGAAAAGGATCCTCTCAAAGTTTTAAGACACACGAATATTGCATTAGAGATTGGAAGAGAGAATCATCAACAAATTGTTTATTTTGATAAAAATAATGAAAATAATGAAAAAAATATTTTAAATGTATCTGAGGGTTTACTTATAGCTTTACAAAAAGATCAACTTGAACTCTTTTACCAACTACAATATGACCAAGATAAAAACATTATTGGAGCAGAATCTTTAATTCGTTGGAACCATCCAAAGTTTGGACTTTTATCGCCATATAAATTTATACCAATTGCCGAACGTACAGACTTAATTGTAGATATAGGAGACTGGGTTTTAGATGCGGCTTGTAAACAACTCAAATTATGGGAAGATGATGAAAAAACAAAAGAGTGGGTACTTGCTATCAATGTAAGTGCAAAACAGTTCAATAAAGATGATTTTGTACAAAAAGTGAAAAATGCACTTACTCATTATAATGTTGACTATACAAAACTCAAGTTAGAACTCCTAGAAACACTCTTTATAAAAGACCAAGATGGTGTAGCAAAAAAGATGAGAGAACTTAAGAAATTAGATATCAAGCTCTCTTTAGATGATTTTGGAACAGGGTTTTCTTCACTTCAGTATCTTAAAATATTTCCACTTGACCAGATAAAAATAGACCAGTCTTTTATTCAAAATATGTTTACGAATGAGAAAGATATTCAGATAATCAAGTCTATTATCTACTTAGGTTCTCTTTTAAACATAGATGTAATTGCTGAGGGGGTAGAGGAGAAAGAGCATTATGAAAAACTCAAAGAGATTGGTTGTAAATACTTTCAGGGGTATTATTTTGCAAAACCTAAAAGTATTAGCTCTTTGATTCAATAACTTTTGTTTGGGGCTTTGTAAGTGAACTTATAACCTCTTCTTGCATCTCTTGTGGTAGCTGTCCACTTATCGCTAAATCAAGTACTTTTTGTATACGTTGCTCTTGTAACTCTTTATCTTTCATCTCAAGTTCTTGTTTTAAACGCTGCTCTTCAAGCTTTGTTTGAAACTCTAATGCTTTACGTTTGTATCTAAACCATAAAATAATAGCGATTAAAAGAGCCACCAAAAAACCAACAGCTATATAGAGAGTTATCATGCTTTGATGTTCTTTTGTTTGTGTATCGAGTTTTGTTGTTTCAAGTGTCACTGTTGCAGTTTTTTGTGCTATCTCTTTTTTTGCTTCGCTATCTATTTTCGCAACATTGAGTGCTTTCATCGACTCTATTTTAGCTATCTCTATTTTAGAGTTTGCTTCTATCTCTGCCATTTTAATTTTATTTTCACGCTCTAGAGCATTGTCTTTTGCTTTAAATGCAGCAGAGTTAGGATTGACCCCTGCACCTATATAGCCATTTTTTAAGTAGGGCTTAGAGTTATGCCCCTCTTGACACCCACTTAAAAGCATAAGTGTTAAAACTACAATACTTAGATTTATACTTTTTTTCATCACTTACTCATCCTGTAGTTACAAAATTTTCTAGTTTCTATCCATCGCGTTTAAATCTTTAAATGCCTCAACAACTCTCTCAACAAGTCCTTCTTGACCTGCACGGAGCCATTTTCTTGGATCGTAATATTTTTTATTTGGTTTATCTTCACCCTCTGGATTTCCAATTTGAGATTGAAGGTAATCATGGTATTTTTCAACATACTCACGAACACCATTCCATGTTGCCCATTGAGTATCTGTATCTATGTTCATTTTAATTACACCATAACCAATTGCTTCTGCTATCTCTGAAGGAAGTGATCCTGAACCACCGTGAAAAACGAAGTTTACAGGTTTAGCATCTGTATTATGTTTTTTTGTAATGAATTTTTGAGAATTATCTAAGATTTTTGGAGTAAGTGTAACATTTCCTGGTTTGTAAACGCCATGAACATTTCCAAAAGAAGCTGCTATAGTAAAGTGTGGTGACACTTCATTTAATACTTCATAAGCTAAACATACATCTTCAGGTTGAGTATAAAGAAGTGAGTTGTCCATGTCGGTATTGTCCACACCATCTTCTTCACCACCTGTACAACCAAGTTCAATCTCTATGCTCATACCAATTTTACTCATTCTCTCCAAGTAAGCTTTACAAGTTGAGATATTCTCCTCTAATGTTTCTTCTGAAAG
>JAMORK010000043.1 GCA_027063645.1 Sulfurimonas sp. | reverse complement strand
ATGCATACTTTACAGCCTTACGAGCTGCTGCTTGTAAACGAAGATCTATAGTGGTATAAACTTCATAGCCACCTGTACGAAGATCTTTCATCCCATTAGCTCTCATCACACGTGCCACCTCATCAACGATAAAAGGTGCTTTGTTTTGTGTTAGCGTTGTATTAAACACCTCTGGTCTTTCTAAAATAGCATTATCGTATGTTGTATCATCTATCCAACCAAGAACATGCATACGTGTCAAAACGCGATTAGCTCGACCCATAGAGATCTCATAATTCTTCGTTGGTGCATAAGTACTTGGTGCTTTTGGAAGTCCAACTAAAATAGCCATCTCTTTAAGAGTTAGATCATCTAGTTTTTTATGAAAATACCCATCAGCAGCGGTTTTGATACCATAATACCCATGACCATAATAGATCTCATTAAGATAGCGCTCTATGATTTGCTCTTTTGTTAGTGCATTTTCAAGTTTAATCGCATATATTGCTTCTTTTATCTTACGAGAAAGCTTTTTCTCACGTGTTAAAAGAACATTTTTTACAAGTTGTTGAGTAATGGTACTAGCACCTTCAACAGCTTTTCCAGCACGTATAACCTTAATGGCAGCACGAAAAATTGCATCTATATTGATCCCAGGATGTTCAAAAAATGTTGTATCTTCTATGGCAACTAAAGCTTCAATAACACGGGGAGGAATCTCATCAAAAGAAGCATAAAATCTATGTTTTTTATCAAAGACATTCGCTATTTTATCTCCATTTTTATCGTAAATGCGTGAACTTACTGATGGTTTATAATCAACAAGTGAAGATATATCGTATTTATATGCAGTAAGGTAGTATCCTATAAGGATAAATGGGGATAATAAACCCAAGATAAAAATTATTAAAAATATCTTTTTTAAATGTTTCTTCATTCTCTAAAATTCCTATTTGCAAAATTTGCTTCTATGAGTGTTTTTGTATATTTTTGTTTTGGATTATTTAATATATCTGACATTATACCATCCTCCACAACCTTTCCATTTTGTATTACACAGATATCTTCACAAAGATAGGCTGCAGATGAGATGTCATGTGTTACAAAGAGCATCAAAAATTTCTCTTTTTTTTGCAACTCTTTGAGTAAATCTAAGATAACGACTCTTGTATCAGGGTCAAGTGCCGTGGTAGGCTCATCAAGTAAAAGTAACTTTGGTTGAGATTCTAATGCCATAGCGATAACAACACGTTGGAGTTGCCCACCTGAGAGTTCAGGGGGAAACCTCTCTAAAAGGTCATGAGATAATCCAAGTTCATCAAATAAGGTATCTATCCTTTTGGTATCACTAAAAAACTGTTTTCTAATTTTTGTCAAAGGGGAGAGTGCAGTAAAGGGGTTTTGTGGAACAAGTGCTACACTACTTCCTGCAGCGAGGGAAAAAGAACTTTCTAAATTCATCTCTAATTCCATCTCTTGTGGAAGCATCCCAAGCAGTGCTTTTAAAGTCAAAGATTTTCCACTTCCACTTTGTCCAACAAGTGCAAGAGAGTGAACAATCTCAAAAGATATATCTACAAGTGTTGTATCTTGAAGTGTTATGGTGAGTTTATCTATTTTCATTATTTTATTTTAGCCAAATCTTGACACAAAACCCTAAGAGATTCTTTACTCTCCCCTAATCTCGCTATTAAACGCACTATCGCTTTTGGAACTGTTGGCTGACGGATGCCACCCACGGCAAAACCATCTTCTAAAAGTTGCTCTTTTATCTCTAAGACTTTTTTATTGTCATTTATCACTAAAGGGACAATAAGCCCATCAACTTTGACACCCAGCTCTTCATAAACTATACTTTGTCGCTCTTGTATCTCTTGCTTCAATGCTTGTTTATTATTTAATATATAGAGAAGTGCATGATGGGCAAGTAGTGTGTCATAAAGAGAGAGTGAAGTTGCATAGATTATAGGCTTGGCACGATTGAGAAGATACTCAACTATATGCTCACTTGCTAAGATAAATGCTCCAAAACTTCCATAAGCCTTACCGAGTGTTCCCATCTTGATGTAATGAGGTTTGATATCTATACCATAGAAATCAAATACACCCATTAGATTTTCCCCTATCACCCCACTACTATGTGCTTCATCTACGATAAGTAAAGAGTTCGTTACATCGGCTATATCAAACACCTCTTTTGAACACAAATCACCATCCATAGAGTAGATCCCCTCCACTGCTATGATTTTACGTTTGGCATTTGAGTTTGTAAGTAAGCTTTGAAGCTCTTGCATATTGTTGTGTTGAAAAAAAGTTACATTAACAGATTCTAATGAGGATGCGAGTACTCCAGAAGCATGGTAAAGTTCATCCATAAAGAGCTCATCACCCTTTCTCACAAGTGATTCTATAAGGGCGATATTTGCATTAAAACCACTCCCTAAAACTACTCCAGCATCAAAGCCATTCGTCTCACAAAGTGCATCTTCAAAATCTTTATGTATCTGATGGTATCCATTAACAAGCATAGAAGCTTTTGAGCTGTGTATATCTAGTTTGGAGAGTTTTTGGCAGGTTTGTTTGTGAAGTTCTTTATTGTGGGAGAGTCCCAGGTAGTCATTTGAAGCAAAATCATGAAGAGAATCTACTACAACTTCTCGCGTTCTATAACGACCAGATTTTTTTAAAGCCTTGAGCTCATTTTCATAATAAAGCATTACATAAATGCCTCTAAAACCTCAACACTTAATCCCATAGCAGTAGATTCATAGCCTCGTACCTCTTTGATATAAGATTTACAAAACCCCTCCACCATACAAGCGCCAGCCTTCCCTCTCCACTCACCAGAATCAAGATACTTCTCTAAATCATCTTGGTCAAAATCATCAAAGATATAATCTGTTTGGGATATATCTATAAGTTTTTTCTCTTTTGATTGGTAGATAAGACAGGTGATAATACTCGTAATATTTCCACTCTGTGTCATTAAAATATTGCGAGCATCATCTACACATTTTGCTTTACGTAAAATTTGACCTTGGGAGGTAACAACAGTGTCTGCAACCAGAAGTGGGTAATCTTCATAACCAAAAGCTTTAAGATTTGCCTCATATTTACCTAGAGTTGCTTGATAAACAAAGTTTTTAGGGCTAGATGCAACAATGCTATCTTCATCAAAATCTATACTCTCTTGAATAAACGCCACACCAGCATTTTTTAAGAGCATTGCACGAGTTATGGAAGAGGAGGCTAAACGTAACATATGATCTTAGCCATTTCTCAAGATAACACCCAAGTATATTGCGATAACACCTAGGCCTATATTGATAGGGACAAGATATTTTCCAATAAGGGAGAGTTTTTTCTTTGCTGCAGTTGCATCCCCTTTCACTAAAAGCTTATCAGCCTTAGATCGAAGGAGCATCATCACACCAAGATTCGCTGCCATTATCATCCAAATCACCTCTTTGATATGGATAATATTATAAAGAACCATTGCAGCTTCATTGATAACATTGTGGTTATCATCCACTGCTGCTGCACGAAAACCAAGAGCTACAGCCATCATAACAGCTGTAACTATCAAAGTGATTACAAAAGGTGTCACTATATAAAAGAGACGTTTGAGTGCATGGGAGATTCTCTCTAGTCTATGCAGAGGTGATTCAATCTCCATAAAAGAGTTGTGTGCAGCAAAACGCATCGCTACCATACCACCAACCCATACAACAGCACTAAGTATATGTAAAAAAACTATCTGTGTAGAGTAGTTTCCAAAAAGAGTATAGATAAGATCTTTCATTATGCTAAAGCCTCTTTAATAAATGCAAGAGCTTCCTCTTTTGCCTCAGGAAGTTTCGCAGGAAGTTTTCCACCAGCTTGTGCAAAATCTGGGCGACCACCACCGCCACCACCAAGAATTGGAGCAACTTTTTTAATCCAGTCACCAGCTTTGGCATCTGCACCTTTTACACCAGCAGCGATAAGAACCTTATCCCCTTTGACTTGAAAAAGCATTGCACAAAGTTTTTCATTTTCATTTTTCAGGGCATCTATTTTCTCTTTAATATCACCTGCAGGGTACTCTTCAACCACTACAGCTACACCGTTAATCTCATCAGCAGTGATCTCAACTTTAGCACTCTCTTGAGCCTCTTTAAGTTCAGTTTTTAACTCTGCAATATTTGATTTTAGACGAGTGATACCTGCAAGAAGATCAAGGTTTTTCACCTCTGCTTGAGCCTCTTTGAGTAAGTTGCGTTGTTCTGTAAAGTACTTGTATGCTGCATTTCCACATACTGCTTCAATACGACGAACACCAGCAGAAACGCCAGACTCTTTGGTAATAATAAATGAACCAATATTTGCAGTATTATCTACATGACACCCACCGCAAAACTCTATAGAAGCATCTGCAAAACTTACAACTCTTACCTCATCACCATACTTCTCACCAAATTGACTTTTAGCACCACTCTTTTTAGCCTCTTCAATGTTCAGTACTTCTGTTTTTGTAGGGATAGCACGAGCAATCTCATTGTTCACTCTGTTTTCAATCTCTGTTAACTCTGCTTCACTTACAGCCTTAGGGTGTGAGAAGTCAAAACGTAGTCTTGTTGCTTCATTAAGTGAACCAGCTTGAGAGATATGATCACCTAAAACATCTGAAAGTACTGCATGAAGCAAGTGTGTTGCTGAATGATGTTTGATAATCTCATTACGTGAGATATCTACAATAGCATCAACAACTGTACCTACTTGAAGTGTTTTAGTAACTTCTATCTCTACAAGTGAAAGACCAAAGAATTTTTTTGTATCTAAAACTTTTGCAAAGCCCTCAAGCTCTCCACAGTCGCCAGTTTGTCCACCACTCTCAGCATAAAAAGGTGTCACATCTAAAAGTGCCCAACCTTTTTCACCCGCTTCAAGTTTTTCAACTCTGTGATACTCTTCATCTAAAAGTGCTTGCACCTCACCTGAGTGTTGTGTAAACTCATAACCAACAAAAGTGTTCTCACCAAACTCCTCTAAAAGTGCTTTAAAATCACCATGAGTCGCTGCATCTCCTGAACCTTTCCAAGCTGCTTTTGCACGAGTACGTTGCTCTAACATCAGTGCTTCAAATTTTTCAGAATCAAGCTCTAAGTTCTTCTCTTTAAGCATATCTTGCGTCAAATCAAGTGGGAAACCATATGTGTCGTAAAGTTTAAACGCCACCTCTCCACTAAATACCTTATCGGTATTTTTAAGTTCAGCCTCAAAAAGTGCTATACCAGACTCAATTGTTTTGAAAAAGCGTGCTTCTTCAAGCTCTATCTGCTCTTTTACAACTTCAGCTTTTGCACTAAGGTAATCATACTCACCACTCATAATATCAACAAGAGTATCGACAAGTTTATGCATAAATGGTGCACGGAATCCTAAAAGATACCCATGACGAACAGCACGACGAAGAATACGACGAAGTACATAACCACGCCCCTCATTTGAGAAGTTTGTCCCTTGAGAGAGTAAAAATACAGCTGTTCTAATATGATCAGCAATAACACGGTACGATGCACCAGTAGCATACACATACTCTTTACCTATCATCACTTCTACTTGATTAATAAGTGGCATAAAAAGTGAAGAACCGTAGTTAGAAGTTGCACCCTCTTTGATAGCTACAACACGTTCAAGTCCCATACCTGTATCGATAGAAGGTTTTGCAAGTGGGATTCTCTCTCCACCCTTTTCTTTCACTTCATACTGCATGAAAACAAGGTTCCAGATCTCTAAAAATCTATCTCCCTCTCCACCCATATGATCTTCTGGACCGTTAAAGTTTTCTGCACCTTGATCATAAAAAATTTCAGAACATGGACCACATGGACCGGTATCACCCATAGACCAGAAGTTATCTGCATCACCTAAACGCATGATTCTATCTTTAGAGATATGTTTCATCCAAAGTTTTTCTGCTTCATCATCAGAGTCATGTACTGTTACCCAAAGCTTATCTACATCAAGCTTGATAACCTCAGTGATAAACTCCCAAGCAAAGGCGATTGCTTCCTCTTTGAAGTAATCTCCAAAAGAGAAGTTTCCTAGCATCTCAAAAAATGTATGGTGACGAGCAGTATGTCCTACATTTTCAAGGTCATTGTGTTTTCCACCTGCACGGATACATGTCTGACATGAGGTTGCACGAGGATTTGCAGGAGTTGGAACTTCTCCTGTGAAAATCGACTTAAAAGGGACCATTCCCGCATTGTTAAATAGTAATGTTGCATCATCTGGCACAAGGGGTGCCGAAGCAACACGGGTATGTTGTTTTGATTCAAAAAATTTTAGGTACTCTTCTCTAATATCCATAGCTATACATCTCTTATATAAAATTGCGCGATTATATCTAAAAAGTGTTGAAAATCTACTCAATAAAAAAGAATAATCGTTTGTTAGAGTAAAATATTGACACAAGAAATATAATTAATTATAATGTATCAAAACAAAAGGAACACTATGAAAAAAATACTTTTAGGGCTTTTAGCCTTACTCTCATCTGTATTTGGAGCAGATATAAGCACTTATGAATATGCTACTTATCAAGATACCCCAAGTACTAAAAATGCTCTTGCTACAAATGGTTTTACTATTGTAGGGGAATACGATGCTATGCAAGATCCTAACTACCATGTAATTGTTTACACTTGTCCAACACTTAAAAAAGGTGCATCAACAAAAGACAGAGGATTTGCTGGAGTGCAAAAAGTACTTGTAGATACAACAAATAATACACTTGTTCTTACAAACCCTGAGTATTTTTTATCTGCTTATCTTCAAGATGATTTCAATGCAGACAATGCAAAAAGAATTAATTCTAAACTTACAAAAACTTTTGGAGAACTCAAAGGGAGTGAAGATACACTTGAGGATGATGACATTGCAGGGTATCACTTTATGATGGGTATGCCTTATTATGAAGATATGATTGAAGTAGCACAAGGGGATGACCTTCTTGCAAAACTTCAAAAAAATGCTGGAGACAATGTTGTGTTTACACTTCAGGTTGGAGATGCTACCGTAGTAGGTGTTGCAATGCCAACTGAAAATGGGGAAAAATCTTATATTAGTGCAATTAAAGGGGAGAAACACACCGCTTTTTTACCATACATGGTACTTATTCAAGGGGATGAAGCAAAGATTATGCATCCAAAGTATGCACTAGCTATTGCTTATCCTAAACTTAGTATGGGTGACTTTATGGGGATCTCAGGAACTCCTGGAGATATCGAAGATTACTTCACTTCACTTTTCAAATAATCCAACTCATCCCTTATAGGGATGTTTGGGTATCTTCTTTTTAAAATCTTTGCTGCAATTCCATCACCAAAACCAATTTTTTCTTTTTTTTCATCTAAAATAGGTGTTGTCCCATTTCCACAAGAGGGACTTTTAGACTTCAACACTATGGCATCAACATCGGGATATTTATTATAAAAAGCCTCTATCTCATCTACTAATTTTTGTGTTACATCTTTTTGTGTCTCATCAGTAATGATTCTTTGTTGTTCACCCACTTGAACTACAGAGATTCTCTCCCGTGGCGTTCCAAAAAGGGGTGCTTCAGGACAAAAAGGGATAACCTCATACTCACTAAAAGCCTCTAGTACTTCGTTTACCTCTTTTGTTTTACCATCGTAGCGACAAGTTTCGCCAAGAAGACAAGCAGAGATGATGACCTTTTTACGAGACACTCTAACAAATCACAACTGATTTTATCTCAGTCATCTCCTCTATAGCAAAACGGGGACCTTCACGCCCAACTCCACTAAGTTTTACACCACCATAAGGTTGTATATCAAAACGAAGTGTCGGCATATCGTTGATGACAATCCCACCAGCATCAAGATCATCGATAGCACGATTTGTAATACTTAGATCATTAGTAAAAACTGAAAACTGTAGCCCATAAGGGGAGTTGTTCATACGTGGAAGTGCATCATCAAAATCACTCACTTTTACAAGTGAGACTATCGGAGCAAAAACCTCTTCACAAACTATGGCCATATCATCAGTTACATTTGCCATCACACAAGGGTGGAACATTCTCCCTTCTCTATGTGGAGGAAGAAGTGGTTTTGCACCCTCTTCTATGGCAGATTCAACCCAACCCATAGCACGACTTGCTGCTTCATCATCTATAAGTGGTCCCATAAAAGTTTCATCATCATAAGGGCTTCCCACTTTAAGTTTTTTTGTCTCCTCTGCCATAAGAGAAGCAAACTCATCATACACTTCAGCTTGCACATAGATACGTTGCAGAGAGATACAAACCTGTCCCGAGTTTACAAAGGCACCAAGGGCACATCTTTGTGCTGCAAGAGCTAAATCAGCAGATTTCTCAACAAAGGTTGCTGCATTTCCTCCAAGCTCTAAACCAACCTTTTTAATCCCTGCATTTTTTGTAATAATCTCACCAACTGGGACAGAGCCAGTAAAAGAGATAACACGTGGAATCTCTGAAGTAATAAGTGCTGAACCAACCTCAGCATCTCCATAAACAACACTAAGTGCATCTTTGATAGCATACTCACTCTCGACAAAAAGCTTTGCAAACTTGTATGCTGTAAGTGGTGCTTCTGGTGTCGGTTTGAGTACCACTGTGTTTCCAGCTACAAGTGCAGGCCCTAGTTTATGTGCTACAAGATTGAGTGGAAAATTAAAAGGGGTAATAGCTGCAACAACACCTACAGGCTCACGACGAAAAAAGCTTATGGTCTTTTTACCTGAGTTCATTGCATCTGTATTTATCGTCTCACCATGCATAGTACGCATCGTCTCTGCAGATAAAGTGATCGTTTCAATACAACGCTCAACCTCAACACGAGCAAAAGCTATAGGCTTACCAACCTCATCAGTGATTGTTTTTGCTATATCCTCTTTTTGCTCTTTGAGTTTTGCTGCAACATCTAAAAGCCAGTTACATCTTTGTGCCAAAGTAGATGCTCGTGCTGCTTTTGTCGCGTTTTGTGCAATACGGAGTGCTTTTTTAGTATCTGCCGCATCACATACAGGTGCAGTTGAAACTACGTCCCCATTGTAAGGAGATTGTCTCTCACTTAGATTCTCTTTTGTCGCTTCTTGAGAGCCGAAAAATATTTTTGCTTGCATAAAAATCTCCCTAAATTATTAGTAAGATTATAGCATTACAAAGTAATATTTTCCACCATTTCAATCTCATCTTCACTCACAAGAATTGCATCTACACAATACGATACATCTAAAGCATTCTTTTTCAGGTAAACATTGAGAGTTTTAATGATACGAGAGAGTTTTGTACGGGTGATATTTTGCAAAGCACTCTCATAATCTACTCCACTTTTCACTTCAATGAAATGGAGTGTATCCTCTTTTATGGCGATGATATCTATCTCACCAAAACGGCTGTAAAAGTTTTGCTCCACAAGCATATATCCATTTTCTTGTAGATAGGCAACTGCTTTTGCCTCTGCGATGTTTCCTTTTTCTCTACTCATTTTTATCTTTTCTATAATTGTATCCTTTGAGACTTAAATTAAGAAAAAAACCTTAAGAGTCGTTTTATAAATAATTGTTATACTTGACTAAACTATAAAAGGGGTGATACTATGCATCTAATTCAATCACTAGCAGTTTCAACAATGCTTTTAGTTAGCACTTTATTCTCTTCTGAAGATGAAAATGGAGCACAGCTTTTTAATGATGCCAAATGTATGCGGTGTCACAGTAGCACTCATTTTAAACCTAAAGCAAATAAAGTAAGCTCTTTTCCAAAACTGCAAAAAAGTGTCAATGCCTGTGCAATAAACACAAACACTGCCTGGTTTGATGAAGAAACAAAAGAGGTGGTTCACTACTTAAATAACAAGTATTATAAGTTTAAAGAAGTTAAATAACTAAACCTATCTCTTGATCAAATCCTAAAGTAAGATCAAAAAACAAAATATCTAAATGAAGCTCATCTTCTATGTAGCTATAGTGTTGAGAAAAAGAATCATCATTTTTTGGATAAATCAAATAGAGCTGTGAAGTTTGTTTGTACTTTGTACCATAAGCATAAAGTTGGTACATATCGGATTGACTAATATCTTTTGTTGAAGATATATTTTTATACTTTGTATCAGCAATTAGCTCTTTATCTGTCCCTTTATTTATTACAATATCTGGCTTAAGCGCAAACTTATTATGAGATTCTACAAGATACTTTCCTTTATCTTGTAATTCTACATCCAAGCCTTTTTTCTTAAGATACATTCCAACATACGATTCAAACAACAGATTCATATCAAAAAGAAGAGTAAATACTAAGTCTGAGCCCTTGTGGGGTGCAAAAGAATTTCCATATAAAAATATTTTTGCATATATAAGTACCGATTCATACTCTTTCATTTGCCTATTGAGTTTTAAATTTTTAAAATCATTTTTGGGAGTATGACTTACTCCAATAGTATCAAAGACAAAAAGAAATTCACGAATTTTTTGCTGATTTTTATTAAGTGTTGATTTGTTATAAAGATATTTTAGGCATGTTTTTATAAGTCTATTTTCTACTCTATCATTACTAAACTCTTCATACTCTACAAAAAACTTTTCTTTATGAATACTATTGTGTTGTATCTGCTTAGAGATTTGAAGTTTTCCTTTTAAAAAATGAAGATTCTCCTCTTTTTGTATGTAATCACTTTTTATTCCTTTACGAATTAGCACAGAGAGTTCTTCTAAAAACATACTTATAAATATTTCAAATAAAGGTAATTTAGAACTTTTAAGATATGCACTATTAAAATGCCTAAAGGGGGATTTTTTTAAGGTTTTGAGCATCTTTAAAAGAATCTCTTTTGATTCTTCTATGCTTATATCTTTTATTTTGGGAACTATTTCAATGTTTGTGCCATCTTTTGTTTGTATGACACCTACATAGTTTTGAGCCTGTAGAATTTTACCAAAACCCTTTTTAGAACTAAGTTTGAGATAATGATTACTCTCTTCATTAGCTAAAACAAATTTTTCTAGTTCTAAAAAATTCTTCTCCTCTATATAGTGAGCCTTTGTATTACTAATCTCTCCTTCCTTAAAATATAAGAACTCATACTCTTTAAGAGTGATTACAGATGACATAGTCTCTCATAAGCCTCTCTTTGGAAACTATCTTTTATGGTATATATAAAATGTTCCTCTTCCATATACTCATCATCTATACTTTCAAATATTTTCATCGCGTTTTGTTTTTGCTCTTGTATAAAACCATTATTTAAAATAAGTAAAATTTTCTTCCAATCATCATAAAAATACTCTTGTAATAAAGGGATGATTTTGTTTCTCATAATAATGTCAAGTTCCTCTAAAGTACTTTGTTCATTAAGTTCCATAAAATAAGCATGTCCTATAGTGTGATCTCTATCATACAAATACTCTACTCTAGCATTTATCACATCTAAAAGCTCCCCTAGATAAATCCCTTCTACTTCAAAGTCTAATAGTTCACTCTTTGGCATCATCTCTACAAATTCAAATCTTCTTCGTAGAGCTGTATCCATTAATGCTATGCTTCTGTCTGCCGTATTCATAGTACCAATAATATAAAGATTTTTTGGTACTCCAAAAGTCTCATTGGAGTAAGGAAGTTGTACTTGTATCTCTTCATCTGCATCTATTCGTTTAGATGGCTCTATAAGGGTGATCAATTCTCCAAAGATTTTTGAGATATTTCCTCTGTTTATTTCGTCTATGATTAATATATATTTTTTCGCATCACTTTTATATTCTTTTTGCTTTTGAGTTTCTATAATTTCTTTTTTCATCTCATAGCTAATATCTTCTTCTATAACTATCTCACCATGAAGCTCTTTTTTTATTTGAAGTATTTCATGTAAAACTGTCCAATACACTGTTTGATTAGCACCACCAATAATACTTGTAAACTCTTCATGCAAACGAGAAAGGCTTTCTAGTTTTTCTATAGAATTAAATACATCATAGAGTTTTTTTAATCTATCTTTTCCAACGGTGTGTCTTACACTACTCTCCTGATGGTAACAATATAAATTTTGCTTTTTTGATATTCCTCTAATTTCTATAGTTTTTTGTTCTTTAGATAAAAGCTCCAAATAATTACTACGTTTATATTTTTCAACGAGTGCGCTATAGAGTTCATTATATGTCAATTCTGATTGTATATCTTTAAATTTTATGGAATCATATAAAGCAGATACAGATAATTTTTTAAAAATTCCATCTTCTACATTGTAAGAGATTTGTCCCTCTTCAGTTGATGCTTTTAAGCCCTCAACAAACTCCTCATACCCATAACTCTGATGAAAAGTGACAAACTCTATCTGTCCAGCATCTTTGAGCTCTTCAAACTTTTCTTTTAAAATTTTCCTATTTTTAGGTGTAGCTTCTTTATGACTATCATAAAAATTACTATCTATTATCTCTAATGCTTTATTGATAGTATTGTAAGTTTTCCCTGTACCGGGAGGTCCAAAGAGAATTTGATTTAGTGATGATGTTGTTATAACTTTTTTCTTAACTTCTGTATTATTTTCTAATATCTTATCTTTACTTTTTAAAAAATTTATATATGACTTAATTGATGCAGAGTAAAACCCATCTTTACCATATGATGGTGCATCTTTATGAAAATATTTACTATTTTCTTTTTTTTGTTGATCTAATAAATCTTGATATAATTCTTGAAGAAAATGAGTATTTTCAATAACAAAAATATCTTGTTCAACAATTTTAGATAATATTTCTATTGATCTTTTATAACTACTATTTTTCCCTTGTTCTTGTATCCACTTGGAATATAAATCTTTGTTGTTTATCTTCATGCCGAAACCAACTCTTCAACATCATCCAAATTCAACTCTTTTTGAGCTACCCAAAGACTGTAATTGTCTTGCATAGCAAGCCAGCTTTCAGGGGTATGTCCTAGTGTAATTGATAAACGAAGAGCCATCTCTGGTGAAAGACTTGTTTTACCTTTTATAAGACGATTTAGAGTAGATGGTGCTACTTTTAATTTCTGTGCAACTTCTCTCTCAGTGATACCTAACTCATCAAAATAAACCTCTTTTATAAATTCGCCTAGGTACGGTGGGTTATATATTTTCATTAGTGATAATCCTTAAATAACTAAAACTATTATATCATAGGAGAATTAAGAGGAAGTAGTAGCCAGAGGGGTGACGAATCCCTCTGTTTTGTTTAATTTATAGATGGTGCGAACACCATTATAATTAAAAAGACTACTACTAATTTGTTGAACACTGCTATTCCTTTGTATTGGATTCCCACCCAACACACCCACAAAAAAAAAGGGCGACTAGAAATAAATCTAGTCGCCCTTCAACCCAATACATTAGTAGGAGTCACCTACAACATAAAAGAAATAACAGTGTTTCATCCATATTATATCAAATGCACACTAATAAGTCAAAACCTAACAGTTAACAACCTCAACCTTAATAGTCTTAAATGCAGCCGTTAAAATAACCTCATCTCTTGCATCACCAAAGAGGGCATTAATCTTACTTTTTGCATGATGGAATGTTACAAAGAGAGTTTTTGGTTGTACTTTATCTGTAATTTTTACAGTAAGTGGAGTTGTTTCTCCGTATGCACTTTTAAGTATAACTTTCTCACTTGTAAAGTCAGAAGCATCCTCTTCACACACAAGAAGTATATCTTCATCATAACGACTCATAAGCTTTTCACTTTTTGAAGTTTGTGCTGCATTGTTATAGTGTGCGAGTGTACGACCTGTACTTAAATGGTACCCTTGTAGTTTTTTCTCCATTATCTCTTGAATCATCCCACGAAGTCTGTACTGGTTGTATTTAAAGTGTCCTAGTCCATCATCTGTACGGAAGTCCAGTTGATGTAAAATCGGTGTATCTTCTGTATGAACTGGCCATTGAAGACCGCGTTTACGGTGTTTTTCAAGTCTATGGTAATCTGCACCTGAAAAACGTCTGTAAGCTACACGTTGCACCTCTTCCCAAACATCTTTACTTGATTTATAATCAGCACTTCCACCCATTTTATTGTCTAAAATTTGAAGCACTTCCCAATCATCTGGTAAATCAGATTTCACAAGAGGTTGTGAGAGGTGCAGACGTCTCATGGCGTTTACATAGACACCTGTTTTTTCATAAGCAGATTTTACACCTACTACGATGTCGGCACGAGAGGCAATATCTGTCATAAAAAGTTCTTGCACAAAAATCATATCGAGCTTCTCAAATGCACGGTCGATTTTGTTAAGGTTTGGATGGATATGCGTCAAATCTTCACCAATGTTTAGCACCACTTTTACTCTATCTTCTAACATCTCATCCACAAGTTGAGGAGTCATAAGACCCACCTCTTTTGGTGTTTGATAATCTGGGTCGTAATATGGAAGCATACCCATATCACAAGTTCCTTGTACATTATTTTGACCACGAAGAGGCATAAGCCCTGCTCCAGCTTTTCCTATGTTGCCTGTCATAAGAGCTAAATGAACCATTGCCATAACAGCATAAGAGCCATCTAAGTGTTCAGTAATTCCAAGTCCCCAAAAGATCATAGATTTTTTAAGTGCATACTCACGAGCCACTTTACGAATCATCTTAGAGAGATACTCATACCCCTCAATCTCTTTATAATAATCAGGATTTGCATAAGGATCATTCATGATTTTTTCTTTAAAATCAGCAAAACCAGCCGTTCTATCTTCCAAGAAAGACTCATCGTAAAGCTCTTCATCAATAATTACATAAGCGAGCATATTAAGTGTTAATAGGTTTGCCTCGTGTGGCATAATCGCTTTATATTTTGAAAAACGGTGTAGCTTAATCTCACGAACATCAAAAACAGCCAAGTTATCATTTTCTCTCGCCACATCAATGATACGGTTTGCTATGATAGGGTGAGCTTCCGTAGTGTTTGATCCGATCACTATCATAAATTCACAGTTATAGATATCATTGTAAGGATTAGTTGCAGCACCCTCACCAATGGTTACTCTCATACCACTTAATGATGGAGAGTGACAAACGCGAGCACAGTTGTCAACATGGGGAGAATTCAAAGTATGGCGTGTAAATTTTTGAAAAAGGTAAGAAGACTCACAAGATGTACGAGCCCCACCAATAGAACATATAGACTTTCTTCCATAGTTTGCTTGTGTCTCTTTCATCTTCATAGCACAGGCAGTAGTCGCGTTTTCTAAGTCTGTTTCAAACCAAGTATCGTCTAAATCTACCAAACTCGGAGCAACCACCTCTTTAATAGCAGGATTTTTCTCTAACCAAGATTTTCTTATGCGAGGGATACGAAGGCGACTCTCATCAGAGACAAAATCAAAACCATATTTCCCTTTAATACAGAGCTTCCCTTGAGAAACAACCCCATCTGGATGAGCAAAGATTTTTACTATTTTATTCTCTTTAGTGTCTACATGTGCGGCGATATCACACCCTACTCCACAGTATGTACATACACTGTCTATTGTTTCTATATTTTCCATGATTTACCCTATCCTTATACTCTACTCTGCTAAAATTTAAAAGCTATTTTTTGAAGCTCAGACTAAAGGGAGGATTTGTCTTTAAAAAATAGATTTTAAATTTTTATATTACTATCAGCTCACAGAGTTTACAATTTTCTCTCTTAAAAAGCTTGGAAGTAGATTTAAAAGTCGAATAATTAAATAAAATCTAAGGGGAAAAGGATAAAACTCTTTGTTCGCATCTATAGCACTTTTTATCCTTTTGACACCCTCTCTAGTGTCTAGTAAAAAAGGCATATCAAAATCATTTTTATCAGTAAGTTCACTTTTTATAAAACCGGGTAAGATTGTAAGTACATCGATACCTTTTGGTTTATATTTGTACCGAATCCCTTCAGCATAAGCATTTAGAGCTCTTTTTGAGGAGCTGTAAACCTTTGAACTTGGCATAGAAAAAAGCGAGGCGAGTGAAGAGATAAAAACAATCTTTCCACTTCCCTTATTCTCAAACTTTGGTAAAAGTATCTCTAGTATTGCATGGTTTGAGAGTACATTCACATCATAAAGTTTTTTAAACTCGGCTATAGGTGTTATATCTTGATTATGTCCAAGAGAGATACCCGCATTGAGTATCACCATATCGAGATTTTCAATGGTTTTTATTTTCTCTTGTAGTGTTTCAAACTCTGTTACATCAGTCACAATCACACTAACATCTTGACATTTTTCGTAGAGTTCTTTTCTAAGGGAGTAAAGTTTATCGGCCCGTCTTGCTAAAAGAATAAGCTCATTTTCTGAAGAGGCATACTGGCGAGCAAGTTGGGCACCTAAACCGCTGCTTGCACCAGTGATGAGAATTTTCATCGCGTTTTTATACTATCCTGATCATAACAGGAGCAGAGTTCACAAAATCAAGTGCTTCAAGTTCTGTCATCATCGCTTGAATATCACTCTCTTTTGCTAAATGTGTAGAGATAAGAAGGTTTGCATTTGCATCTACACTTGGACGTTGTAACATTGTCTCTATTGAGATAGAGTGTGCTTCAAAAATCTTCGTAAGTTTTGCTAAAACGCCAGCCTTGTCTGAAACATTGACACGTAAGTAGTACTTACTCTCTATGTTAGCAGTTGGTTTGAGTGTGAGTTTATCACCCTCCATAGGTCTGTCAAATCCAAGCATTGGAGTAGATTTTCCACTTCTTGCAATATCTATGATGTTGGCAACAACAGCAGATGCAGTAGCATCTCCACCAGCACCAGGACCATAGTAAAGTGTTTCACCCACTTTATCACCAACAACAGAGATAGCATTCATAACACCGTCAATCTTTGCTATCATCTCCTCTTGTTTGATAAGACAAGCATGAACGCGAAGCTCTACTTCATTGCCATCTTTTCTTGCAATACCAAGAAGCTTAATCGCATAACCAAACTCTTTAGCAAATTCGATATCTTCACTTCTTACATTATCAATACCCTCAATGAGAATATCTTCAGGTTTTGCATCGATACCATAAGCGATAGAAGCTAAAATAAGAAGTTTATGAGCAGCATCAAAGCCACCCACATCAAAACTTGGATCAGCTTCTGCATACCCTAGTTCTTGAGACTCTTTAAGGATTGCATCATAGCTTACTCCCTCATCTGTCATCTTTGTCATCATATAGTTACAGGTACCGTTCATAATTCCCATGATAGATTCGATGTGATTCGCTGAGAGTCCATCACGAAGTGCATTGATGATAGGGATTCCACCAGCAACACTTGCTTCATACTCAAACGCGATGTTTTTTGCTAAATCTTGAAGCTCATAACGGTGGTATGCTAAAAGTGCTTTATTTGCCGTAACAACTGCTTTTCCAGCATTAAGTGCACGTTTTACAACCTCAAAAGGCTCTTCAACTCCACCCATAAGTTCAACTACGATGTCAATTTCAGGATCATTAAGTACATCATCTACATTGTCGCTAAGGGTAATATCTACACCACGATCTTTAGAGAGATTTTTTACTACTCCACTTTTTGCAACAATATCTACACCTGCACGGGCAGAGATAACATCTGCATTGTCTTTTAAGATATTTGCAACACTCGCTCCAACAGTTCCTACACCAATTATTCCAACTTTAATCATCTATTTTGCTTCCTCTTGAAACTGTTTTAAAAACTCTTTGATATTACGTGCTGCCTGACGGATACGGTTGTCATTTTCAATAAGAGCAATACGAACATAACCCTCACCATACTCACCAAAACCAATCCCAGGAGCTACTGCAACACCAGCTTCTGTAAGAAGGCGTTTTGAAAACTCTAAAGAACCAAGATGTGCTGCACACTCTGGAATCTTTGCCCATGAGAACATACTTGCCTCATTTTTGTTGATATGCCATCCAGCTCTATCAAATGCCTCAATAAGAACCTCTTGACGATGGTTATATTTATCTGTAATATCTTGTACACATTGTTGATCACCATTAAGTGCAACTGTCGCAGCTACTTGAATAGGTGTAAACATCCCATAATCTAACCAAGATTTAATCTTTTGTAGTGCACCTATAAGTCTAGGATTTCCTACAAAGAAACCTACACGCCATCCTGCCATATTGTACGATTTAGAAAGAGTAAATGACTCTACTGCTACATCTTTTGCACCTGGAACTGACATAATTGATGGCGTTTTATACCCATCAAAAGTGATATCACCATATGCAATATCTGAGATAACATAAAAACGTTTCTCTTTAGCCATTGCCACTAAACGAGTATAAAAATCTGGAGTTACCGTTGCAGTTGTTGGGTTATGTGGAAAGTTCACAAGCACAAACTTTGGTTTTGGAGAGGACTCTTTAAACACTTTTTCTAAAGATTCAAAAAACTTGTCTTCATCTACACGGTAATGCTCATCAAACTCTATACCAAATTTGATAACATTTCCACCTGCTAAGATAAATGAATACTCATGAATAGGGTAAGTAGGATCAGGAACTACTGCTACATCACCAGGGTTGGTAATAGCATATGTAAGGTGTGCATATCCCTCTTTAGAACCCATAGTTGCGACACATTCAGTCTCTGGGTCTAGTACACAATCATAACGTCGCTCATACCAGTCTGCAATCGCTTTAAGAAGTTTAGGTATACCCTTAGAAGTGGAGTAACCATGTGTTTTTGTTTTTTGGGCCGATTCAACAAGTTTTGCACGGATGTGCTCTGGAGTATCACCATCTGGATTACCCATAGAAAAATCTATAACATCTTTACCAGCACGGCGTTCGGCCATCTTAATGTCGTTAACCTCAGCAAATACATACTTCGGCAATCTCTCAACTCTGTTAAATCTCATCTCATCAAACATACTTAGCCCTCTAAATTTATTAGTGACATTTTAGCAAAAAATAATTACAATAAGATAAGAGAGCTTAGCGTTCCCCTGTGGGCTTCAACACAAGCTCGTCTTTTACATTTTTCAAAGTGTACAAATCTGAAATTTTTATATATTTTGCACGTTTTGGGATAATGAGGTTTATCGCCCTACTTTTTTCATCCTCTTTAATCACCTTAAGAAGATGGAGTGAAGAATCATAATAAGCGATATAAGGGTACCAGTTATTACGTCTAGAGCTTGTAATACGAATCACCTCTATGTTTTCACAATTGAGCCAATGCGCATACAAAGAGCGCTTCAATCGTAACTCTTGCTTATCTTGTAATTTTGGTAAATTTAAATATCCATTTCCCATATCGATAACATAAGTCCACTCTTTTGAGTCTTTTCTTACTATATCTACAATTGTACATCCACTTTTATTTAGTTCATTTTGTAAGACCAATGGATCTGTTGCATATTCTGATGTAAGATTGATACTCCAAACAAATTCAGCAGAACTGCGAGTTGAACCAACTGTTACATATCTATAGTAACCAATATTTCGTAAAGAATCCCCCATCAGTTTCACGAAAAATAAAGGGGAACCATTTGTCTTAAAATGGAGTGTGAGTGCTTGTGGTTTATCAAAAAAAAGCTTTAAAAGTCCATTTTCTTTGAGTGTTTTTATTATAGCTACAACATCTACCCGATCATTGACGTAAAAATTTTCTTTTGATTCAAAGATAAGATCTATAAAGGCCTTATTCTCTGTATAAACTTCAGGATCTACAAAACTTTGTATCTTTGTACTTAAAAGATCTTGCTCAACCATCTCCTCTGCATAAGTGAGGCTAAATAGTAATAAAAAAGAGAGAAAGACTTTTACCATAGACGACCTTTGTTGAGTTTCTTAAATTCATCGATACTTAGTTGTCTAAGTTTTCCATCCTTGTAAATAAAACGTACACTTTGAGTAGAGTGGAATTTTTGAACCTTTCCATTGATCTCTATCTCTACATTACCATGTCCTAAAGAGAGTAACCACTCCTTAGTAGGATCTAATGAGAGTGATTTTTTAATTACTGTTTGTTTTTTTACTCTTTTTTTTACATCTATATACCCAATCCATAATCTAGAAAGTGGTTTTATCTGCAAGGACTGAGGTACTATCGCTTTTTTTTCCTCTACTACCTTTTCTTCCTCTATAGGTGTAGTAATTACACTCATGTTTACATCTGCTAACTTTGTATCGTTTGTATCTTCTATAACAGCAAGAGGTTTTATGGTCTCTTTTGGTTCTATCGTTTTTTGTGCAGACTCAATTGCAGTATCATCTAATTTTCTTACTTCTGAGGTATCTTGATTTTCTAAAGAGAAAAAAGCAACAAGGGCAAATAACACTAATGCTATGATGATATAAACCAAGCCAAACTTTTTCGTTCTTTTTGGAGAAACGAAAACACCTTGATTGATGTTTTCTTTTGAATTTATACTATCAAAGTAAGTGATACCATCCGCTTTTAGGTCTCCTAAATCAATCCTATACTCTCTCTCAAGTATGGAGACAAAACCTAAGAATTGGACTCGATTTAAACCTTCAAAACTCTCATGAATCACACTTTGCACATACTTTAAAGCTATATGTGTATCTTCATAAATTTTCTGTGCACCTATCTCTTTTAAACGATTTAAATCTTCACTCATATTCTCATCCTATCCATCAAAATAGCTGCTGCTACACTAACATTTAAAGAATCAAACTCATGCTTCATTGCTATACTTACGACATTGTCAAGCTTAGAAACAACACGAGAAGTAAGCCCCTCTCCCTCATTACCTAAAACAAGTACCCTTTTTTTCTCTATGTAAACATCACGAATATCGCGACCATTCATATCTGCACCATAAGAGCTAAATCCTGACATTTTTAGATCATTAAGGACATCATGGATATTATGCTCAATAGCAAAAGGCATATCAAAAAGTGCTCCAGTACTTGTTCTAACGATTGTTTCTAACGGTAAAGACTTTACACCACAAGCGATAATAGCATCAACACCAAGAGCATAAGCACTTCTTACAATAGCTCCAATGTTTCCAACATCGGTAAGACCTGCTAAAACAAGAACGAATTTTTTTTCAAAGAAGAAGTCATAGGGTTGAAGATGGTAGTTATCTACCTCAGCTAAAAAGCCCTGATGAGAAGCATTTTTACACATCTTTTGTGCAGCTTCATTAGGGATACGTTTGATGGGAAATCCCATCTTCATCAGACGAGAATACTCTTTTTTTTCTATCTCTTTAGCAAGGTAAAGAGTTTTAATTTTTTGAGGGTATTTGTTTATAATATAATATATTGGTTGTTTTGCATAAATTAACATAAAAGTATTTTAGCTAAAAAAAAACACATTTACTACTCTTGAGACTTTAACTCTGCATAAAGTGTTACACAAGCCTCCACTTCTGCTCTATTTGGTGCCCTTCTGATGGAAAGATAAGTCACAGAACCATCACTTTGAACCTTTCTTAAAACAGTAGCATCTACCCAGTAATATCCACGATCTTTTCTTATGTTTTTTACTATTCCTCTCCAAAACCCCTTGGATTGTATATCATCCCACAAACCTTTAAAAGCGATTCGTGGCATATCTGGATGTCTAACGATATTATGGGGTTGGCCTAAGAGATCTTCAATTTTATAATCAGCAATCTCACAAAAAAGTTCATTTGCATAGAGGATTATTCCCTTGTCATCTGTTTCACTTAGTATATAACTATCTTTAGAAAAGTACCACTCTTGAGTGGTCTCATCTTTATATATTTTCGACATATCTTCACCCTAATATACAAATTTGTAATGCAATTATTATAACTGAAGTAACCTTTGATAACAAGCTTTTGTGTTTTCCCCAGTTATTTTACTGATGAGTTTTGCTTGCACCTTTTTTGGTAGATCAAGAGAGAGTATATCTTTTTCACTTATAGCTGAATCAGCTTGTGCTTGTGCAGCTTCAATCACAACAACCCATTCACCACGAAAATTTCCATTAAGTTTTTGCAATGCTTCACTCGCAGTCCCTCTTAAAAATGTTTGATATTTTTTTGTCAACTCTTTTGCTAAAAAGATTTTGCGTTGGGGAGCTTCAGATTGAAGTTCTAAAAGAAGCTTTTCTATTCTGTGAGGAGATTCATAAAGTACTGTTGTGTAGCCATTATGAAGTGCTTTTTGTAAGCCTGCAGCACGCGAAGATCCCTTATGGTCTAAAAAACCTAAGAAGAGCATCTTTGTTTCTTCAAATCCACTTGCTACAAAAGCAGTAAGTACAGCATTAGCACCAGGAAGTACATCAAAATCTATCCCATTATCTAAGGAGTAGTTTACTAATGCTTGACCAGGATCACTTACCCCTGGCATCCCTGCATCACTAACATAAACAACATTTTGCTCAAAAAATTCAGGTGAAAGTTTTTCAATAAAAGCTTGTTCATTATGGGAATGAAGTGAGATAAACTCTTGATCTTCTTTAAAAGGGGTGTTATAACGTTCTTTAAGGATGTGAATAAGTTTTTTTGTGACTCGTGTATCTTCACAAAGTAGTGTATCAGCTTCCCCTAAAAGCTCTAAAGCTCTTAGTGAGATATCGCCAATATTTCCAATCGGAGTTGGAATTAATGAAAGCAAGAAAATTTCTTGATTATTTTTTGTTGTAACGTGCGTTGAATTTTTCGATACGTCCAGCAGTATCAACCATACGCTCAGAACCTGTAAAGAATGGGTGACATTCATTACAAATATCAATTCTCATTGTATCAACTTCACTTTTTGTTTCAAAAGTATTACCACATGCACATGTTACAGTACAAGTTACTAATTTAGGGTGTAGATCTTTTTTCATTTTTTTGCCTTTTGCTTCACGTCAAAGTACGTAAAACTATATATTTTTTCATTCCGTATGGGTGCGGAACTTTAAGGGTGAAATTATACCCAAATTTTTTTCATTATAAAAGTATCTTGGATGCCACTGCCATCACAGCACTCTCAGAACGCAGTACCATTGGTGTTTGAAGTCTAAAAACCTCTTGTTTTTGCAAGAACTCTTTCTCTTTTGGAGAAAAGCCACCCTCACATCCTATAAGAACTCTGGCAAAATCACTCTCTTGCGTTAAAATATTTTCACAAAAGTCAAACACTTTTGTGTCTGGATATTTACTTATAAAACTCTCAATATTTTTATAAGTATCAAACGCCATAAAAGAGCTTCTACCACTCTGCTGCATTGAAGCTTCTACTATACGTTCATAGCGTTTAAAGTCAATTTTAAAGTTTTTTTGACTTCTCTCACAAAAGATAAAAGAGATGTGACTCACCCCTATCTCGCATAAAGAGGGAAGTACTTTTTCTACCGATTTTGCATCTATGACACACCAGGCTATATGTAGCTCTTTTTCAGGTTTTACCTCAAGAAGTTTCTCATCTATTAGCTCCAGTGTTGCACTTCTTGGCTCAATACTTACAAGTTTATAGGTGTAGAGTCTTTCTATATTCTCTTTATTGCGAAAGTTTAGCTCATCATCCTCTTGATGACGACGTACCTTTATAAGATACTTATGAAGCTCCCCTTTGATGGTAAAACTCTTCTCTCCTGCTCTCTCATCAAATACATAGACCATATTAGACTATCCACATCCAAAGTGAGATAAGAAGAACCAAGATAAACTCTATCTGATAGATTCTTCTTGCAAAAGGTTTATAAGCATCAAAAGCTCTCTCTTTTTTCTCATTGAGATAGCGAAGTGCCTTGGCTCTTTTAATCTCTAAAACTAAAAGAGCAATACTGATTACTATCATCACTATATTTTCTATTGTAAAATCAAGATGTTTTGCCGCCATCATGATGACACCTGTAAAAATCATCAATCCTAAGACTGTCGCAGTAAGAGGCATCAGCACTATAGAGTTGAGTCTTTTGTATTTTTTAAGGTCTTGATAACTAATAAGTAAGAAAAGATTTAAAAAAATAACTGCTAAAAGAGCACCGCCACCGAGACTATGTAGGTCTAAACCCATACTATACATTTCATTCATAACGAAATTATAGTAAAATATACTAACTAAACAAAGAGGCAATACAAATGCAGGTAACAATTGAGAAAGCTTTAGAGTTCATTTACACCCAAACCAAACCAAAATCTATAAAAATAGTTCCTATTGAGGAAGCACTTGGATCTGTTTTAGCAGAAGATATAACCGCAACACATAACCTTCCTCCTTTTGATAATTCAGCAATGGATGGATATGCAGTAAAAGTTTCAGATAGTTCTAAAACACTTCATGTGTGTCATACTATCTTTGCAGGTGATAACTATAATGAAGAGTTACATAACGGTACTGCTATCAAGATTATGACAGGAGCAAAGATTCCACTTGGAACACAGTGTATTGTTCCTATTGAAGATGTTCAAGTAGAGCAAGAGGATGTAACCCTTCCTGACAACCTTACTCTTTCAAAACATATACGCCTTGCAGGGGAAGATATAAAAAGTGGTACACAACTTCTTAGTATTGGACAAAGAATAGATGCTCATCAAATTACCCTCCTCGCTTCTCAAGGTATAAGCCATATCAAAGTATATAAAAAGCCTCGTGTAGCTCTGTTTGCTTCAGGAAATGAGCTGAAGATGCACTTTGAAACAGTAGAGCATTACCAACTCTACAACACAAATACTCCTACACTACTTTCACGTGCGCAAGAGCTTGGATGTGAAGTGGAGTTTATAGGAACAGCTAAAGATACACTTGATGACATCAAAGCCCATATACAGAGTGCTCTTGAGTGTGATCTAGTTATCACAAGTGGTGGGGTAAGTGTTGGTGATGCAGATTTTACAAAAGAGGCTTTTGGAGCATTTGGATATAAAATACTCTTTGATAAAGTGGAAATCAAACCAGGAAAACCTACAACATTTGGAAAGATTGGAGATACAATGATACTCAATCTTCCAGGAAATCCTCTCGCAGCAGCACTTAACTTTGAGCTTTTTGGACGAAGTATTATCTATGCGCTAAGTGGTGCAAAAGAGAAATTTATCAACACCATGCAAACGAAGATGAAAGAGGACTACAAACTCAAAAAAGGGAGAAGAACTCTCATTCCAGGCATTTTTGATGGGGAAGATTTTAGCCCATGTGAGCATTTTGCACCAGGGATGATCTCCCCTCTAGCACATGCCAATGGTTTTATTATTCTCTCTGAAGAGTGCTCTGAAGTTAAAAAGGGGGAGAGTGTGAAGTTTATAAGCACTAAATTCAGCTTCACAAGTAAAGATTTTAAAAATCTTATAAGCTGATAAAAGAGAGTTTAAACCCTTGTAGGGTTAATAAAACTCTCTTTATTTTTCATCTTCTCGAAAAGATTTATATCTTTAAAACCCTCAAGTACAGCTTGAGAAAAAACAATATCTTCTAAATTGATAAGACCCATATTTTGAGAATGGGCATCTTCCATAAAACATTGGGCATAACCACTCTGTGTCTCATGAACAATCACGGAGTGAAGCTTTACCTCGCGTTCACCGTTGGATGTAGAGGTAAGTTGCAGTAATCTCTCTACACAAATAAAGATCACACGACTAAACTGCTCTGCAGATGGCGATACAGGAAGCTCTACCCATCTTTGTGAGTGTTTTTTCATATCTGCTATATACGCTTGAGAATCTTTACTCCACAATGTAACAGCATGATCAAAACTCTCCACAATATCTTTCATATTTTGCTTCATTAAACCAAAATCATACACCATTTGGCCATTATCTAAAAAATTAGATTCAAAAAGGAGTTCCACTCTATAGGAATGGCCATGTAATGAACTGCGGCATTTTTCAGTGGAGCATCCTCGAACAATATGAGCATTTTCAAACTTAAACATTTTTCTAATTATCATCTATACTCCCTTGTTCTCATCCCAGATTCTTATATGTAATCTGTCGCTAAAATTATACCCTTTAGCCTTACAAAACTCTATAAGAGGTTCTGTATTTTTCTCCACTTCTTTTTTACTTCCGCCCACTGGCATACAGTATACTTTTGTTTTAGGGGAGTGTGAACGTATCTCATCTATCTCCTCCTCTAGTGCTAGGTTAATAGAATCTGCATCTATGGAGAACTTAAAAAAAGCCTCTGCACTTTGTGATGCAAGAGAAAAAATTACATCCCCACGAATCCGTTTTGTATAACTCTCACCAGAATTAAGTAATTTTACTGAAAGTGCAAATACACACTCTTTGTAGATAGGGTGCTTCTCAAAATCAACACCTAATGAGCCATTTGTTTCAAAAGTGATACGATGGCCTCTTTTATGAAGCTCTTCTAAAAAAGCTACAAAAATTTCATCATTTGCATAGATGAGCGGCTCACCCCCAGTTAATACGATATCTACACCATCGGGAAGTTCATAAAGCTCTAAGATATTGACAAGTTCAACACTTTGCGAGATCCCAATCCAGTTATGTGCGAAATGTTCCTTATTTACTGCATAAACAGTATCACAGCCTACAACTTCGACACCATCGTCTGCTTTTTCCCTGCAGCCAAAACCTTCACATCGCATATTGCATCCGCCAAAACGCAGAAATAGGCTGGGAGTACCAACATACTTCCCCTCCCCTTGTATCGAGTAAAAATGCTCAACAAGATAAATCATCAGCCACCTGTCTCATAAAATGCTCTACTTGAGACCTCTGCATCATCACCACCCCAGCGATTTTTCTCTGGTTTTGTGCGAACAACCTCTTTTAAAACTGCTGCTGCACCTTTAATATCACCGCGCTTAATAGACTCAGCAATACTCATCGCCTCATCAAAATAAAGACATGGGATTAAGTTCCCCTCAGCAGTAAGACGAATACGATTACACTGCTTACAAAAATCATCTCCGTAAGGTTCGATGATACCAAAACGATACCCA
Source organism: Sulfurimonas sp. (assembly GCA_027063645.1). Taxonomy (GTDB): domain Bacteria; phylum Campylobacterota; class Campylobacteria; order Campylobacterales; family Sulfurimonadaceae; genus Sulfurimonas. The sequence goes on along the minus strand of JAMORK010000043.1, from coordinate 31,083 downwards.
TCTTTCATCGTGTAGTATCTTGAAGGGGAAGCTCCATCAAAGCCATCATCACTAAACTCATACTTTTTGCCAAGTATCTCTAAAACTTCTTTTGCTTTCACACCTGTTAAACCAGCTTTAGCATAAGCATTTTCCATATACTCAATAAAACGAACACTCATCCCGCGCTCTTTTGAATACTCTAAAACATCTATAATTTCATCAGCATTCATCCCCTTCATTGGGACCATATTTACCTTAACTTTTAGACCAACTTTAAGTGCTTCTTCTACACCCTCTAAAACATTCTTTAGTACATCTTTACCTGCTATATCTTGAGCAACTTGAGGTTTGAGTGTATCTATACTTACATTGATACGTTTGAGTCCTGCATCTTTAAGCCTTTGTGCTGTACCTTTAAGTAAAAATGCATTTGTAGTCATAGCTAAATCTATACTAGGTTTATAATCATAAATCATCTTAATGAACTTGTCTAAATCCTCACGAAGCAGTGGCTCACCACCCGTGATTCGGATCTTATTTACACCCTCATCAATAGCAACTTTCATAAACTCAAATAACTCTTCAAAAGAGAGAAGATTTTCTTTAGGAACCCAAGAAAAAGGTTTCTCTGGCATACAGTATTGGCATCGAAAATTACAGCGTTCAGTAACTGAAACACGAAGATAATCAACTACTCTATCATAACTGTCTATTAGCATTATTATTCCTATATATTAGTGGTATCATTATATCTTGGCGAGTTGAAATAGGTGCTTAATCATCAACAACTATCACTGCTGTATTGGAGAGTAGATCATGAAGTGATCTTCTATCTTTTCTATAAAATCCTACAAAAAGTCCAAGAACAAATGTTGCAGAGAATAAAAAACTGATAAAACGCAAGAATGCCTGAAGTAAAGTAATATTTTGCAATGTTTTTGCATCTACAACTTTCATACTGTATGCTTTATTTCCAGGGGTTTGACCAAACTTATATAAAAGAATGACAGATATCACTCCATACAAAACAACTGCTACTAAAGGGCCAATTGTTGAAGATTGGAACTCATCTTTTCCATCCATAACAACATAAGTAATAAGGTATAAAATAGGTGTGTAGATCATAAACATATCAGTGATAAAAGATTTAATTCTATCTACATTCCTTGCATAAAGAACATCTTTTTTATCGCTCTGGGAGTTTTGTGATTTCACTTTAGATTGTTTTTTTAATTTTCTAAATCTCATAAGAAGATTATAGCGAGATTAAGTTTAAAAGAGAGCTTAGAGCACCAAAGAATGGTACTCTAAAGGGAAGAAAGTTTTAGTGAAGTTCTTTCCAAACTTGTTTTTTCCAAAGAAGTGCGAAGATAGCAAAGATAATGATATAGATCATTACATTTTTACCAACTTCTTCACGTTCGTGGCGTTTAGTATCACCAGAATCTTCTAGGTACTCAATCACTTTATCTGCAGCTTCAGCAGTAACACCAACACGTGGCATTGCAGTTCCCGCAAGATAGTTTTGTGGATTTTCAATAAAAGTTTTAATATAGTGCTCACCACGAGAACGGATATAGATACTTAAATCTGGTGGTAATGTTCCCATATACTTTTTCAGTGAATCTTGATATTTTAAAACTTCAATATCATATGCTAAAGAATCTTGTTCATGTTTGAAGTTTGGTTTCTCACCAATTTGAGTCCATTTTTCATATCTTACTGCATGACATCTACCACAAGCATTTTCAAATGCAATTGTTGGAGTTAAATCTTCACCTTTAACAGCGATAGATTTAAGGTAAGCAACCATATCTGCAACTTCTTGATCGATGTCTCCACCAGCACCATAGAAAGGTACCATAGGGTGCATTTGACCTTTAGCTGCATCAAACTTATGCTCAACCATTAGTGCATGTGCAGGATTTTTAATAAGGTCTGCTAAGAATTTCTCATCTAAGACAGCACCCATATTTGATAAATCTGGTGGGTTAACACCATAAGCTGCTGCAGCATCTGCAGGACTCATTGCTGGTTCCATACCAGCAACTTTAATAGAGTGACAACCAACACAAGCACCAGCACCCATTACAAGCTCTTGACCACGTGTTACATCACCTTTTTTTGTAAGTGCAGGTAGATCTGCATATACAAAATTTTCACTCTCAACATGTTTGTGCATTTGATGATGAGCAAATGGCTCAACAAGATAATACGTCACAAGAGTAAAAACTGTTACTACTACTAATATAAATAATTCTTTCACGTTTTACTCCTTACGCTTTTTTTTCAAACATTGTAATAATTGGAAGTAAAATCCAAAGACCAATGAAAGTTAATGCTGCATATAGACCAATTGTACTAAATGCACCTTCTGGTGGTAATTTACCCATTGCTGTTAATACAATCATATCAATAAGCATTGCCCAGAACCAGTATTTAAATAGACCACGACGAGATGCAGGAACTGCATTTGGACTTCTATCTAAGAATGGAAGTAACATAAAGATCACTTGTGCGAATGCAAATGCCATTAGACCGATATCTGTAGAGAATGGACGTAAGATCTCATAAGACCATAAGAAATACCACTCAGGATAGATATGTGCTGGAGTCTTAAGGCCATCAGCAGGGTCAAAGTTTACAGGATCCATTGCAAAACCATAGTGATAGAACACTAAGTAGAAGAAGAATACTAAATAAACACCAACAACCATCATATCTTTAGACATAAAGTCATTTACGAATGCAATTACTTTAGAACCAGCTTTGTCACCAGCTTTATATTTTGCAGCTTCAGCTTCAAAATCAATCTCTTCACCATCTTGGTTGTTTACATGAGGTATACGAAGTGCACCAAAGTGTAAACCAATAAGTCCCATAATAGCTAAAGGGATAAGAAGTACATGAAGCATAAAGAAACGAGTTAAGAATGCTTGAGCAGGAACATAATCCCCACGAATCCACTCAACTAAACCATCTGCATGTAAAGAACCACCAGCAAAAAGGTTAGTAATAACCATACCAGCCCAGTAAGACATTTGACCCCATGGAAGCATGTAACCAGAGAAAGCTTCAGCTGAGAATGCTACAAAAAGAAGCATACCAGAGATCCAGATCATCTCACGACCCTTCTTATAAGAACCATAATAGATACCAGTAAACATATGAATATAGATGATAAGGAAAACAACAGATGCCGCAACACCATGAACATGTCTCCATAACCAACCAAAATCAACTTCACGCATAATTGTGTAGTTAACACTATCAAATGCAAGATTTACATTTGGTTGATAGTACATCAATAAGAATATACCCGAAACTAAAAGTAATGCGAAAGTGATCGCAAGAACCATACCCATTGCCCATAAAAAGTTAATATTTTTAGGGATCCAATATTCAGTTGCCATAACACGCGTAACTGTATCGAGACCCATACGTTGGTTTAACCAATCATGAACACTTGTTGCTTTTGTAAAATGTGCCATTTTTTTCCCTTAAATTAAAGCGTAATGCCTGTTTCTTTCATTGTTTTATACTCAGGACCTTCTTCACCAAGAACCAGTTTTTCTCCATCAATTTTGAATGGAGGAATATCAAGTCCACGTGGTGGTGGTGCTTTTGTTACATCACCAGTAAAGTCATACATACCACCATGACATGCACAAAGAAAACTCTTCTCTTCTGGGTCATATCCTGGAATACATCCAAGGTGAGTACATAGTCCTAAACAAACCATATAATCACTACTACCAACTTTAATAGTACGAGCTTTTTGCTTCTCATCAAGGCCTGCCATCATATCTGCAGTATATTTTAAAACAAAGATAGGCTTCCCTCTCCATTTTTCAGTAACCAACTCATTTTCTTTATATGCGGACATATCAAGAGTTGTAAAACCAGCTGCTTTTACGCTTGGAAGTGGATCCCAAGATTTTTTCATTGCATACAATGAAGCTACTGCTCCAACACCTGCAACAGCACCAAATGCTTTACCCATAAAACCTCTACGGCTATTATCTTTCATATTCTCTCACTTTAATGTGAATTTTAAAGCCTTATTATATACCAAATAAGATTTAATTATTTATAAAATTAAGTTTTCTTTTATAAAACTCGTTATTTTGTTACATTTTCGTTCTAAATCTTCATATTTTCTATTATTTATAGTTTCCAATATCTCTAAAATGTGATTTTTATCGTAATCTTTGACAATTGGTACATTTAATTTAGTGAATTCATCAATCAAATCATGCACATAATCTTCTCTTAAAACATATATTGGTTTAGATCCAGCAGCCAAAGCATCTAATACCGCTTGGGGAGAACATGTAATAAGTACTTTTGTACTCATAATCATCTCATCATACTCTTCAAATTCAAAATGATTCACAAACTTCTTTTTAAGCATATCTTCATAATCTAGGAAATAATAAAATCCTAGCTGAAGATATGGATTTAGCTCCTCTATAAAGTCAAAATGCTTCTCTAAATCTTTTTCGTAGTCATCATCACCAAAAAAGTAAGAAAGATCTACACTTTTCTCTTGGGACTTAGCTTTGAAAAATTTCTCTTCAACAGCCATTGTGTCATTTTTGATAGGGATAAAAGTGGAGAAGTACTGCTCCATATCTTCAAGCATAATAGGATTTGCTTCATCAGAATCAAAAAGAAGTCTATCTCCATTATGTGCAATTTGAGGAATATTTCTTACTACATCAAGGCCGACACTCTTCTCAATTCCAAAATCACGAGCAATTTGTGCTATACGATAATCTGATGTCAACAATGTAATATCTTCATCTAAAGCATTCAAAATTGCTACAGCTCTACGAAATCTATCAAGACCTATACGGTGTCCTGTATGTGCATAGTAATATGTTTTCACTAGTTATTTCCTCTGCTTGCCATTTTGATGTAGATATGGAGTATCTCAATAGCAGCAGGTGTAATACCTGAAATATTCATCGCAGCTTGAAGTGTTGGAGGGGAGAAAGAGGCAAGTTTCTCTTGTACTTCTTTAGAGAGTCCACTTACAGTAGTAAAATCAAACCCTTCTGGGATTTTAATCTTAAGATACTTTTTCATTCTTCGTATCTCATCACTTTGCTTATCTATATAACGGGCATATTTCCCCTCTACAAGGATCTCTTCTCTTATATAATCATCAAACTTTTCTAATTCTGGCACGATACGAAGCATCTTCTCAACTGTAAATGTTTTACGAGCTACAAGTTGCTGTGCTGTTGAGACATCTTTAAGTGGTGCTTCATCCATCTCTGCAAGAAGTGCATTAAACTCTTTGTTTGGAGTAAATTTCATCTCCTCTAAAAGGTTTGCACCATAACGGATCTGCTCATCTTTAAGTTTTATACGTTCATACTCTGCATCGGAGACTAAACCAAGCTCATAACCATACTTTCCAAGTCTCGTATCTGCTGATTCTTCACGAAGTAGAAGTCTATACTCTGCACGAGAGGTAAACATTCTATAAGGCTCATTTGTCCCTTTTGTTACCAAGTCATCAATTAAAACGCCGATATATGCTTCATCACGACCTAAAATGAGAGGTTCTTTCTCTTGTAAACTCAAGCTCGCGTTTATCCCTGCCATTAATCCTTGTGCTGCTGCTTCTTCATAGCCTGTAGTTCCGTTAATCTGACCTGCACAGTAAAGCCCTTTAATCTTTTTCGTCTCAAGGGAGTGTTTAAGTTCACGAGGATCAACAAAATCATACTCTATGGCATAGCCATAACGAACAATCTTCGCGTTTTCCATCCCTACTACAGAGTGAATCATTTCTCTCTGTACTTCAGGTGGAAGTGAAGTGGAGAGTCCATTGATGTAACACTCTGTATTGTCCATAGTTTGCGGTTCTATAAAAAGATGATGTCTATCTTTTTCAGCAAATTTACTTACCTTATCTTCGATACTTGGACAATATCTTGGAGATTTCCCCTCAATCTGTCCTGTAAAAAGTGGTGCACGGTAGAAGTTTGAGGAGATAATCTTATGTGTAAGTTCATTGGTATAAGCGATAAAACATGGAAGTTGTTTTTTCGATTTACGAAACTCTTCACGATTCGTTCTAAAAGAAAAAGGTGAAGGGAGTTCGTCACCACCCTGCTCCTCCATCTTTGAAAAATCTATAGTAGAGCTGTCTATACGAGCACAAGTTCCTGTTTTGAGTCGTGCCATATCAAGACCAGCATCCTCTTTAAGTGAAGCAGAAAGTCCTACACTTCTTTCCTCTCCATAACGACCACCAAGCTTTTGCACCTCTCCAATGTGTAATATCCCATTTAAGAATGTTCCAGATGTTATGATCACTTTTGATGATCTATACTCATTTAACAAATCAGTTTTTACACCTTTTACTTCGCCATCTTCTATGATAAGTGATTCTACAGTCTCTTGAGCAAGGGAGAGATTTTTAGTGTTGAGTACTGTATTACGAGCGATAACACGGTATTTGTCCATATCTATCTGAGCACGGCTTCCACGAACTGCAGGACCTTTTGTTTGGTTGAGTATACGAAACTGTATCCCCGCTTCATCAGTGATAAGACCCATCTCACCACCAAGTGCATCAAGCTCACGAACCAAGTGCCCTTTTGCTAGTCCACCCACTGCAGGATTACAAGAAGTTGCCCCTACATTTTCAGCTAACATCGAGATAAGTAGCGTTTGGTTTCCCATTCTTGCACTTGCTAATGAAGCCTCAACACCTGCATGACCACCACCTACTACTATTACATCATAATTCATATAAAAATCCATTCTATTATCTTAAAGCGAATTTTATCATTTTTGTGTATGATTTGCATAATATAAACTCAATTAGTTAAGGTTTTTAAGATGAGCGACGACTTATTTAAAGATTATACTCCAGAAATTGTGGAGTATGACCCAGAAGTTGATGGGAGTGACGAGCATAAGATTCGTGATGAACACCTCAGCACTAAAGAGAATCTACTAGAAAAGATACGTAAGGCAAAAGCAGCAGCTAAGGGAAATAAAACAACCTTTAGACAAAATATAAGAACGGAAAATGAAGAGATATGATACAAGAAGCAAATGCAGCATACAATGCTAAAGATTTTACAAAAGCCCTTGAGCTTTATAGTATACTAGCAAAACAAGGAGATGCGACAGCACAAACATCTCTCGCGTTTATGTACCAAAATGCTCAAGGTTGTGAAAAAAATGAAAAAGCAGCACTTGAACTTTATACTCTTGCTGCTGAAGCGAAACAACCTTATGCACTTTTTAATCTCGCTATTCTTTATGAAAACGGGATTGGTGGTGTAGAGCATGACCAGTTTAAAGCACATGAGTTACACCTAGCAGCAGCAGAACGTGAAGTTCCACCTGCACAGTATGAAGTAGCTCTTATGTTAGAGCGTGGTTTAGGATGTGTACAAAACTATTCTGAGGCTGCTTTTTGGTATGAAGAAGCTGCAAAACGTGGACATGCAGAAGCATTTAATAACCTTGGTGTACTTTACAAAGATGGACTAGGTGTGCCAAAAGATGACAAACGAGCTTTTATCTGTTTTGTTCGTGCATCTGAGGGTGGTTTAGCACAAGGTCACTACAACTTAGGTCTTATGTATGATCAAGGTTTAGGGTGTGAACAAGACAATGATAAGGCACTTGATTTATGTCGTAAAGCAGCTTATGCAGGACATGAAAAAGCAAAAAACATTATCAAAGGTCTTCAAGAAGATGGAAAAATAGTTTTTTAAAGGAAGCACTTGTTTACAGGACTTATACGAGAGATTGCCACTGTTAAAAGCTTTGTAGGCTCAACACTTACTATAAAAGCAAAACTCAAAGCCGAGATTGGCGATAGCATAGCTATTAACGGTGCTTGTTTAACTGTTGTTGCAGTTAATGGTGATGGATTTAGTGTAGAGCTCTCCCCTGAGTCTCAAAAACATCTCGTGATAGAAAACTACAAAAATGAAGTGCATATTGAACCTGCAATGATGATGGGTGATAGATTTGAAGGGCATGTAGTTCAAGGGCATGTTGATGCTATAGGTGAAATTGTAGATATCAAAAACCTTGGGAACTCTTATGATGTTTTTATCAAAGTAGCAAAAAAACATATCGCCTACATTATTCCAAAAGGCTCTATCACCATCGATGGAGTGAGTCTTACCGTCAATGATGTAAAAGCAGACACCTTTCGTCTTACAATCATTCCCCATACTATGAAAGAAACACTTTTTAAACGTTATAAAAAAGGGACAAAGGTAAATGTTGAGACAGATATGTTTGCTCGCTATGTAGCACATATCATTGCACATCAAACACAGAACTCCTCTCTTAGCTGGGATGAAGTTGATGCTATCAATGCAAGCTTTTAAAAGCATTGCATTTTGTCATACTTTTTTCACTCCAAGTAAAAACCTATTATAATTATTTTGTTACATTAGGATAGATAATCAAAAATCAAGTACTCAAAGATATTTTCGGACACAATAGTTTTCGCGACTTACAAGAAGAGGGTGTTGATGCCATACTAAATGGGCAAGACCTCCTTATGATACTACCGACGGGTGGTGGAAAATCTCTTGTATTTCAACTCCCAACAATGATGATGGATGGTATAACTATCGTCGTTTCACCCCTTATAGCCCTGATGCAAGACCAAGTAGCTGCTCTTCAAGCACAACAAGTGTCAGCTCAGATGATAAGCTCAGCACAAAGCTTTGAAGAGGTTGATGAGATTATGAGTGCTTGTGTAGAGGGAAAAGTTAAATTTCTCTACCTCTCACCAGAACGCCTTAACAATGGCTCAACCCTTAACTTTTTACATAACTTAAAGATTAACTTTTTTGTTATAGATGAAGCACACTGTATCAGTCAATGGGGGCATGAGTTTCGTGATGACTATAGAGCCCTTGGGAACTTAAAAGCCAATTTTCCAGACACAAGTATCGCTGCGTTTACAGCCACAAGTACAGATAATGTAACAGAGGATATCGTTCGTGAGCTTCGTATGGAAGACCCTAAGCTACTGAAGGGAAAAATCTTTAGAAAAAACATCTTTATCTCTGCTCAAAGACGCATCAGTAACGGGCATACACAACTCACTAACTTTTTGAGTAGACATAAAAATGAATCAGGTATCATCTATGTAAGTTCACGAAAAAAAGCGGAAGAGCTTAGTAGTTTTTTAAACATCAACGGCTACAAATCTTTAGCCTACCATGCAGGACTTCCCCAACATGTAAGGGAGCAAAACTTTCGCATCTTTGTCAATGACAACATAGACATCATGGTAGCAACCATCGCGTTTGGGATGGGAATAGACAAGAGTGATATCCGTTTTGTTGCACATATGAGTCTCCCTAAATCTTTGGAAAATTATTACCAAGAGATAGGAAGAGCTGGGCGCGATGGGGAAGATTGTGAAGTACTCCTCCTTTTTAATGCCCAAGATATCCTTCAACACAAAAGGTTTCTCAGTGACATCCTCAATGAAGAGTATAAATCTCACTTAGAAACAAAGATAGACACTATCTATAAATATGCAACGGGGGAGATTTGTTTTCATAAACAACTCGCGGAGTATTTTGATGATACCTTGGAAAGTTGTAAAGAACGCTGTGACAACTGCCTCAATGCAGATGATAAACGCCAAGATATCACCAAAGAAGCTCAGATGCTTCTCTCCGCCATCTATAAAACCAATCAAGGCTTTGGAAAGAACTATATCATCGATATACTCAGAGGTTCAAAAGAGCAAAAACTTCTCGCCAATGGTGCAGATAAACTCTCTATGTATGGGATAGGACTAGAGTTAAGTAAAAAAGAGTGGTTTGTTATTGTAGAGCGTTTACTTGAACTTAAAATCATTACACTTGGAGATTTTAGTGTTTTACAACTAACCCAAGATGCCATAGCAATTTTAAAGTCACTCAAACTTCTAGATATCAAGCAATCGCGTTTAGATATAAACACAAAAGAGAAAAAAATCAAACAGGCTAATGAGTTTGAGTATGATGAAGAGCTTTTTGAAGAACTTAGAGTAAAACGCTCTGAACTTGCAAGTGAAATGGGTGTTCCAGCCTACATAATCTTTGGAGATAAAACACTCAAACACCTAGCAAATGACAAACCTCACGACAAAGAGAGTATGCTAAAAGTCAATGGTGTTGGGATGAAAAAGTATGAACAGTTTGGAGAAGAGTTCTTAGATATAATCAACTCCTAACTCCTCATCACTTAGAGCTTTAACATCAGGATTACAAGAGATTTTATGCTCCATATCTACCAACTCAAAAGATACCAATGGCTCTAAACTCGCTACAGTTGCAGTACGAAAATCCTCTCCAGAATTGAGATACACATAAAAACCATTCTCATATAAGGCAAGTCGTGTTTTAAGGGCTATGGAGTATGTTGTTAAAATTCCAGAGTAGCTCATCGCGTTTTTGATATCTCTAAAGTATTCTTTTGTCCAAAGTATAGGGTTTGAACTTGGAGAAAATGCATCTTGATATACTATATCAAACTTATTTGAAAACTTTTTGATATATTCTCTTGCATCTCCTAAGTAGATCTCTATCTTTATATATTCATCTTCATAAAACTGTTTTTGTGAAAGTTCCAAAATAATCTCTTTGAATCTATCAAACTCTTTAGGATAAGTAAAATACTCTAAAGAGTGCACAAGAGAGCTATCTAATTCAGGCGAATAGAGAGAGATTTTTCTCTTAGGAAAATGCTCTTTCATATAGCTAAGTGTTGCCAGTGTATTAAAACCCAATCCATAACAGATATCAAGTATAGCAACTTCATCTTCTCCATCTATTGTTGAAAAAGCAGGTAGAACATGCTTTAAAAGGGATTCTTTAAGTGCTCCATCTTTGGTGGAGTGGTAATGCTCCTCATACTCTTTAGAATATGCCGTACATGAACCATCTGCACTTTGTACCTGAATATGTAGTTTATCATCAAAATGTGCTATAGTGTCTTCCTTATATTAGATTATAATAATTATTATAATTTCAGTTTATCTATGATATCATCTTTGTATTATATAATAAAAGGTGGATCCAATGCGATTTTTTCTAATACTAAGCCTCTTTTTCACGACATTACTAACAGCTCAAGAAAAACAGATGACTCAAAAAGAGAAACAAGCTCTTCAAAAAGCGATGGAAGCAGAAAAGAAGTATGCTAAAGAGCAAAAGTTTTACTCTGGAAGTGAGTATGATTTAAAAGCAAAAGAGATAGACCCTGAGTCACTAAAACATATCCATGTTATTGAGCCAGAAAATGATTTTGATATGGACGATGTTTACGACTAAAGTCCATTACCCCACATGTGTAATTTCTTTGCTATAACAAGATCATACTCTGGAAGTATGTCTATATAGTTTTGGGAACGAAATTCAAACTCTTCTAAAAGATTAAGTGTTGCTTCTATATCCATCTCTCCCTTTTTCTCCATCACGATGATATGTGCAGCATTTGCGAGAGTGGTATAAGCAATTTTTAAAAGCCCTTTGGGATTTTGATGTGTATTGAGTATATCTTTAAACACAACAATATCATTTGTTCTAGGAAGTGCTCGAAAGGGATGCTTGAGTGTTTTTAAGTACTGTATTTTTGCATTTGGGTAGAGAGTCTCTAGTTGGGTATCTTCCTCACCATAAAACGCGAGAGAGAACTCTCCATCGACACCCTCTACTAAATCATAAAGGGCCTGTGTTGTTTCATCTACACTTGTAGTGATCTGCAGGTAGTGATTCCCTGGGTATGGATTAAAAAGCTCTAAAAACTGTGTTAAATCCATTTATAAATCCTCTAGTAAGCTATATCGTGTAACTCACGGAATAAGTAAGCTTCAACTATATCATCAATACTCTTTTGAGTATGTGCTACAAGAACGATCATAGACATCTCCATAAACTGCATCACAGGTTCTGCATCACTTGATACAACAACCGCTTCACTCCAGTTATCAAATCCATCAAATTTTTCATTGTGTAAAACCTCTACAAGTTCACCCTCTTCTATACGAAGTTGAGCCCAAGTTTTGGCTTCAAATACCTTAGTGATCTCTGCTTCTTGAACTTCCTCTGAGTTCATTGGTACTAGAACTAACATTATCCGTTTATCTCTTTAAGTTTTTTCTTTGAAAGTTGTAGTTTTTTATTATCCATCACACCAATCTTATTTGCTAAGATATCTTCTGCAATCTTTTTAGCATTTTTAAGTGAGTGCATTTTGTATGTACCACATTGGTAGATATTAAGCTCAGGAATATCTGCTTCACTTTTTACTTTTAAAACATCTTCCATAGATTTTTTCCAAGCTTTAGCAACTTTTTTCTCATCTGGAGTTCCAAGAACAGACATATAAAAACCTGTACGACAACCCATAGGTGAGAGATCAATAATCTCAACTTTTTTAGAATTTAAATGATCTCTCATAAATCCAGCAAAAAGGTGTTCAAGAGTGTGTATCCCTTTTCCATCCATCTTATCAACATTTGGCTTGTAAAAACGCAGATCATATACTGTTATAGCATCTCCACAAGGAGATTTCATCCCCTTAGCTTTTCTTACTGCAGGTGCAGGCATGATAGTGTGGTCAACTGTAAAAGAGTCTAGTAATGGCATTGAAAAATCCTTAATTTTAATTATATGTATTTTAGCAAAAAAGTTTGATGATAAATTGAAGTAAAAAAGTTATTGAATTAGAAAAGTTTAAAAAGAGAAGTTGGAAATAAAGAAGTTTTAGATTTGGTGAAGATTGTGCAAAATATCCGACCGATAGTGTACTGTAGTACACAGAGAGTCGGATTTTTGTGCAAGATTTGCCGAAGCTAGAAGTTCACGACTAAACGCGAGCTTCTTCACGGCGATTTAGATAAGCCCAGTTCGCATCTACACGCTCTTGCCACTCTTTAATTAAGTATTTATACTCATCTTTAAAAAGGTGTTTAAAACGTCCTTGTGCTGCCAAATATTCTTCAACAGGCACAACATTTTTAGGACGATATGTGATGTTTAATTCATGACCATCAATAATCTCATATAGTGGGAATACTAAAGAGTCAGTTGAAAGATCTGTAAGCATCATTGTATCTTTAGGATCAAATTTCCACTCAGTTGTACAAGGAGATACTGCATTGATAAATACAGGACCATCTACTGCCATACCGTGTTGAATTTTCTTCACCATATCTTTCCATTTATTTGGAGCAACTTGTGCAGAATATGGGATACCATGGCTTGCCATAATAGCTACCATATCTTTTTTGTTTTTCTTTTCACCATAACTTACACGTCCAGCAGGAGATGTAGTTGCAGATGAACCGATAGGTGTTGAAGATGAACGTTGTCCACCAGTATTTGCATATACTTCATTATCAAGAACAACATGCATAATATTATGACCACGTTCCATACAACCAGAGATCCATTGGAAACCAATATCGTAAGATGCACCATCACCTGCGAAAGAAACAAACTTAGGATTACGATCAGGTTGCTTTAGGCGACCTTTATTTTTAAGTGCATTATACATTGCTTCAGCACCTGCAACTGCAGTAGAACCATTTTCAAAACCAATGTGAATCCAAGAAGCATCCCATGATGTATATGGATAAACAGCTGTACAAACTTCAAGACAACCAGTTGATGCTGAAAGTACTAAGTCATCATTTGTCGCATTTAATACTTCACGAACAATGATAGAGTGAGCACAACCAGGACAAAGAAGGTTTGCACCTTCAAAACGGTCTGCTGATGTAGAAAACTCTTTTAAGTTTTTAATTTTTTTCATTTCACTCATAGTTTTCTCCTATAAAAATTGTAATTTCGGTCCACGAACACCGATAAATTGTTGTAGTGGAGTTAATACTTTTCCTGCATCAACATTCGCTTGAAGTTCAGTAAATAGATCTACTAAATGTTTCTTCGTTAAGTCACGACCACCAAGACCATAAATGTAACCAGAAAGGAGAGCTTTTGTATCAGTATTGAAAAGACAACCAGCAATCTCGTTGAAAAGCATACCTGGCGCACCACCTGGAGCTGAACGATCTAGTGCAGCGATTGCTTTAACATCTTTAAGAGCTTCCTGAATTTCAAAGAATGGGAATGGACGTACCACACGGATACCTACAACACCAGCTTTAATTCCTTTTGCTCTCATCTCTAAAGCAACTTCACGAGCAGTTTCAACTGAAGTACCCATACAAACAACACATACATCTGCATCATCCATATCGTATCTTTCAACAATATTATACTCACGACCTGTTAATGTTTTAAAATCATCAAAAGCAGCTTGAATTTTTGGCATAACTTTTGTCATAAGGTCATTATGTTGACGAGCTTTATGCTCAAAGTGCCAATCTTCTTCTGTTTGTACACCATGTGTTACTGGATGTTCAAAATCTAGCATATCGTTCATTGGTTTAAAATCACCAACAAAGCTATATGCAGTATCATCATCCATAGTATGTACACCTTGAGCAGTATGAGAAGTCATAAAACCATCTTGGTGTACCATACATGGTAAACGAACATCATGATCTTCAGCTACACGAAATGCAATAAAGTTTAAATCGTAAGCATCTTGTGGACAGTAAGAATCAAATTGAATCCAACCAGAATCACGACCAAGATACATATCTGAGTGGTCACCATTAACATTTAATGGAGCAGCAAGTGCACGGTTTACAACATTAAGTACAATTGGTAAACGCATACCAGAAGCTTGGTACAGTGTTTCAACCATAAGTGCAAAACCTTGTGAAGAAGTTGCAGTTGCAACACGTCCACCAGCAGCAGCAGCACCAATACATCCTGACATCGCAGCATGTTCAGACTCAACCATTACAAACTCACCCTCAACATAATTATCTGCTAAGAATTTTGCATAACCTTCAACGATAGGAGTTGATGGAGTAATTGGGTATGCCGCAACAACATCAATTTGACACTGTCTTAGTGCTTGAGCAGCTGCAAAGTTACCATCCCAAACCTCAATATCTCTTAATTCCATTTTATCAAATGCCATCTATTTCTCCTTCGTTTCTTTCGCAGGCCATTGAGCAATCTCTGTCTCTTCGTCTGCTTGTTCTGGGAACATTAGTAATGATTTAGGGTTTGTAGGACAAACCTCAACACATATACCACACCCTTTACAGTGATCCATATCTATACCAATCATCTTTTTATCTCTAGAGATAATTGAAATATCTGGACAATAGATCCAACAAAATTGGCAATCGATACAATAATCTTTTGCAAAAATTGGTTTCTCAATTCTCCAGTCTGCAACAGAAGCACTAAATGAGCTATTTTCTGTATATTTACGGTCTTCTTGAAGTGTACCAGCGATATCGTCTATACTACCTTCAAATGTACGAAGCATAGCTCCGATTTCAAATTCGTCCCAACCTGTATTTGCCATTATCAGCTCCTTACTTTACTTCGTCATATGCACGCTGAATAGCAATCATATTAGCGTCAATAATTTTTTGTGGTAGTTTACCGAGGATTCTTACCATACTCTCTTTAAAGAACTCAATATCATACATTCCAGATATCTTCATAAATGCACCAAGCATTGGTGTATTTGGAATAGGACGACCGATAGTCTCTTGAGCAATCTTAATACAATCAACTGTATAAACTTCTTTGCCTTTAAGTTTCGGTTGAGAAGCTATAAGCTCATCTGTACTCATATGAGTTGTGATAATATATTTAGTATCTTCTTTTCCATTAATAGTCACATCTGATGTATAAACCAATGCAGGATCTATCACAAAAACATAATCTGGTTCCATATATTTTTCATGATTCATGATGATCTCTTCATCTACACGGTTATATGCTGTCATGGCAGCTCCACGTTTAGCTGATCCGTAAAATGCGAATGCTTGAACATGCTTACCTGTTGTCGAAATAACATCCGCCAAACCTTTTGCACCTGTTACAGCACCTTGACCAGCACGACTATGCCATCTAATCTCTAGCATAAATTCTCCTTAAGTTCTTTCAAGAAATATATTCCATTTTCTTTCAATTCTATTTACTGTATTTTAGGCAAGTGGGACTTAAATATAGCTTGATAATAAGAGATAGATAAGTGAGCAAGTTATGAGTGTGATTTTTTCCTACTTTTTAGATACTTAACAGCCTCTAGTGCATCACAAAATATAACATTAGTAAATTGCTTTAAAGTAGTTTCATCATCATAACCACTTAACACTCCTATAGATTTTACATTTGCATTTTTTGCAGAAAGTAGATCTAACTTTGTATCACCAATCATCCATATCTCTTTTCCATCTACTTCAAAAGCTTCTAAAGCTTTAAGAATAGGCTCTGCATCTGGTTTTGGCTTCTCAACATCTTCTCTACCAATCAGCACTGTAAACATCTCCATCAATTCAAAATGCTCCATCAACACTTGCGAATATCGCCCTGTTTTTGTAGTTACTATCCCTAATTCTGCAAATTCTGATGCTAGTGTTACAGCCTCTCTTGCATTTACCAAGAGTTCTGTCTTTTGTCTTGATATCTCACGATAGTGCTCTTTGTAGCTTGTTACAAAATCCCACACTCTACTCTCTTCTATACCGAGTTCACTAAACATTACATCTAAAGGGTACCCTATAAGAGCCTTTATCTCCTCATCTTGAGGTGATACTCTTTCATGTACTTTAAATGCTTTATAAAAACTCTCTAAAATCGCTTCTGTAGAGTCTATTAAGGTACCATCCAAGTCAAAAAGTATTATCAAATTATTTCTCCCATTCTATATAGTTATGCCAGATACCACTGATACTTGGCTCCACATTTTTTACATTTTTATTGACTGCTGTAATTGAGTTAGGTATATAGAGAAAAAGGTAAGGGTTATCATCTGTTACAATTTTAAACATCTCTTTCCATATAGCAGTCAATTTTTTTCTATCTACCATAGATTGTGATACCTCTATCATCTTATCCATCTCTTTATTGTGATAGCCTATAAAATTAAATCCACCCTTTTTATCGTTATCTGAGTGCCAAAACATATAGGGATCTGGTGTAGGGGAGAGTCCCCACCCTAAGAGTACTGTGTCAAACTTATGAGGAAATACCACCATATTTAAAAATGCCTGCCACTCCATCACTCGGAGTGTTACTTTTACACCGACCTGTTTTAACTGATGTTGTAATATTTGTGCAGCATAAGGGCGGATCTGACTTGCATTAGATGTTGCTATCTCAAACTCAAAAGGATGACTCTCATCATAACCTGCCTCTTTAAGTAAGGCTTTTGCCCTCTTTAGATCTTGTGTTGGAGCTTTTACATCTGCATTAAAAGCAGCACTCCCTGGTAAAAATGGCCCTGTACACACTTTGGCATGTTTAAAAAAAAGTATATCAACTATCTCTTGACGGTTTATCGCTAAAGAGATAGCCTCTCTTACTCTTGGATCTTTAAACTTCTCTAAACGCAGATTAAACCCTAAGTAGGTGTAAGAGTGTGTGATATCTTCATAGATATTAAACTTATCAAAAAAATCTTTATGAAGTTGTCGCTCATAAGCCATAGGTTCTACACTCCCTATATCTAATTGAGAAGATTTAAGCATCAAAAAACGGGTCATGGGGTCTGCTATCACATGAAAAGAGATCTTATCTATCTTGGGACGACCCTCAAAATACTTGTCAAAAGCATCAAGCTCAATATTTTTTGAGAACTCCAGTTTTTTTAAGAGGTATGGGCCTGTTCCAATGGGATGAGTGTTGAACTTTGAGTTCATAAGATTTTTGTCATTTTTAAGGAGATGTTCTGGGAGAATCCCCATCATCCATGTCTCAAGTGCTTTAAAGTAAGGCTTTTTATAAGTTACTTCAATTGTATACTTATCGACAATTTTTACATCTTTTACAAAACGAAATCCTGAACTATAAGGGGAGGCTATCTTGTCTGATATAAGTGTTTGATAAGTAAAGAGAACATCTTTTGCACTAAATGCCTCTCCATCATGCCACACCACTCCATCTTTTAGCTTAAAGATCAGTGTAGTATCATTTTTAAAATAAAACTTATCTGCTAAATCACCAATGATTGTAGAGGAATCTTTATCGTACTTCACAAGGCCATTAAACAAAAAACCTGCTATCTCAGAGGAAGAGGAATCTGTTGCTAAGATAGGGTTGAGCCTTGATGGATTTGATGATGTTGCAAGGTGCAAAGTTGATCCAAAAAGGTAAAAACTGAAAAAGAGAAAAAATAAAAACTTCATATTTATTGTAAAGCTTTTCCATTCATTTGCAGTTTTCCATCTTTAAATACTATGTCAAAAACAACATTATCTCCATCTACTTTTGCATAACTATTTGCTGCTGCTGCCATTCTTGAACCTGCTGTGATATTTTTGTAGATAGCTTGAGAGAGTTTGAGATTTAATACTATGTCAATATTTTGTGCAAGAAGTAAAGGGGAGAGTTGTAACTTTGATACTAAATTGGGATCCTCTTTAATATTTAGATCCATTTTCATCTCTAATCCACCTAAATGTTGCATATCGTTTACAGTAAGTGTTTTAAAAGAGAGATCTGCTACATTGAGTTGTAAACCTTTTGCCAAAAGTTGTGTACTTTCATCTAAAATTTGCTTATTTAGTACTGGGGATGGTTGCATGTTTGCTTTGTTGAGTAAAACTTTTAATCTTTTTACAATCGTTTTGTCTAAACCATTAACTGCTACATCATAAGAGAGTTTCTCCATATCAAATGTTATATCTTTCGATTCTACTTCTAGATGTTCAAGTGTAGACTTCGCATTAAATTCAGCTTTTTTAAGTTGATCATTTGCAGAAAGATTCACCTTAAGATCTGATGCCTTTAAGAGAAGGTTATCACGAGGAGTGTCCACAGAGATATCAAAACTTCGTAAATTGATACTGCTAAGATATGTACCTTGTGATTCAAAATGAGAGCTACCACCTAGATCTAAAAGGTGAAAGAGTAGTGTTGCTTGATCATTCTTCATCTCTAAGTCTATTTTTGTTACTTCAGATGTTAATCGTGTTGGAGTCATTAATCTTCCTTGACCTTCAAACACTGCACCTTGTAATGATAAAGAGAGTTCAGTTGCATCTTTTAGTACATATTTCTCGTTGATATCTTTGATATAACCATCAAAATCTTCACTTACTATATCGTAATTGATATGGTACAAAACACCCTTAGAGTGAAGAAAGTTTTCTAAACTTGTATAAAAGTTAAGATCTTTTTCTTTCATATTTTTTGCAAGAAGAGGGGAAACACTTAAAGGGTAGATATCTATAGAGATTGCTTTTGTAAAAGGGATATTGCTGTACTCTACATCTGCACCAATCAAAACACCTTCAAGTGCAGCATTAACATAAGCTGGTATCTGTTGATTTGAGTAGTTATTAAGATAGTCTATAAATATATCAGCATCTTTTAAAAGAAATTCAAAATGTTTTTTTGTACTAAGATACGATGATGTTGTTGATGTTTTTTCAACACCAAGGCCATAACTCTTTAAATCTTCCACTCGCTCATCAATGTTACTTTGTACATACTTATTACCTACAACAGGTAAGGCAGCCAAGACAACTAAGGCCAAGGCTACAAATAGAACCACTTTTTTCATAATAATATCCCTTTTTTTATCTAGGGATATTATATAGTAAGAGAGTTAACTGATTAAAATTTGTAGTTTGCTATCACTCTGTACTGTGAGAGAAGTTTGAGTTGAGAGATTGTGCCATCTGTATCAGCACCGGTATTGTTTTGAACCCAGATCCCTTTGAGAGCCAAAGAGAAATTTTTTGCATACTTGTAGCCTAAAACTACATTATAATCTCTTTGATCTTTGGCAAATCTTGAATTTGAAGTGTTTAAAAATGCTAAGGTTGAACTAAAACCTTTTAAGCCAAAACTATCATAGCTTTGTTTATAGGCAAATTTAATCCCTTGCGATCCACCAATGTAAACGCTATCGGCTTTAAGTGCACCACCATAGATTGATTGAAAAAGATCATTTGATGTAATCATATTGGTAAAGAGTGGTGTACCATCCCATGGAAGCACTAAAGAATCATGCTTAGAATCACTTTTAAAAACTTTTGAGTAAGCTAGAGTAAACTTTGCACTTTTATAAGCAGTTGAAGCCTTCAGAGCTACGGCATTGACAGAGATCTTTTTCCCACCAGTTAAAGAGCCTGCCTTTGCAAGATTCGTATCTGCATTCCCTATACTTTTTTGGTTTATATACTGTGCATCTAGTGCAATTTTCATCTCTGCTAAAGGAAGCTTCATCCCACCATCTATATAGATAGAGTTGATAAAATCTTGTGCATAACAATCATATACATTAAACTTGTAATCTTCAGATTTATAATTATAATCTGCCATAAACATTGCACCACTATCTGAACCTGTTACAGCAATAGTATTATCTCCAAGAGCATGTTTGATGATATTTACAAATTCATCTGATGTTCTTTGTTTAAATTCTGTAATATAATCAAACCCAACTTTTGAACTACTATTTATTTTATAAGAAGAATAAAAACCATTAAAGGTTGAAGGTAACATTCGTACCTCTTTGGCATGCATCAATGGCGTTTTAATAGCCTGACGACCATAGCTAATATCTAAATCTTCATAATTATAAGCTATGTAAGCTTCCCCTAAAACAGAAAATCCCTGTGTAGCATCACCACCTCTAGCTCCATTATCTTTCCCTATTATTGAAGTGTCCACTTTTGCTGGATCATTATTAATTAGAAAAGGGTTTGTTGTCATAAAGGTTACACCAGCACTAAAACCATATAACTGTGCAGTTTTAATCCCCAACTGTCCACCAATAGAGTTCGCATAAGCCGATGTGTTTGGCTGATTTGTATAAGATTTATCTTTATCTGTTTGAATATAGTAGTACTTTACATTACCACTCACCTGAGCTTCACTAAAAACTTCAGATAATGTTGTTACATCTGAAGTTGCAAGTAGAGCCGTTGAAATCATAAGAGCACTGAGGCTGATCTTGTTCATAGTTCTCCTTAAAATTGGAAGGATTATTATACAACTATGACGATAAAAAATATATAAAAACTGTTAAAATGGAGATAAAAAGAAAATTTAAAAAGGAAGAAAGATACCCAGAGAAGATCTCTGAGTAAGTTTTTGTAAGACGATTAACGTTTACTAAATTGGCGAGAACGACGAGCTTTTCTCTTACCTGGTTTCTTACGTTCAACAACACGTGCATCACGAGTCATCATACCTTCAGGTTTAAGGATAGCTTTGATCGCTGGATCAAATGTTACTAGTGCACGAGAAATTCCGTGACGAAGTGCATCTGCTTGACCACCAAAACCACCACCTAAAGTAGTAGCTACGATATCAACTGCAGCGTCTTGTTTAGATAAAACAAGTGGTTGTTTTACACGAAGTTTTTTCGCTTCAAGTCCACCTAACCATGCATCTAAAGAAAGACCATTAATTGTAATTTTACCTGTACCTGGAGTTAACCATACTTTTGCGATTGACGCTTTACGACGTCCTGTTGCATAAATTGTTTTTGCCATGTATCAATCCTTACTTAGCAATTTGTGCAGTGTGAGGGTGTTCAGCACCTGCATAAATTTTTAATTTTTTAAGCATTTTAGCACCAAGTCTAGTTTTTGGAAGCATACCACGAGTTGCTAATTTGTATAGTTTCTCAGGATTTTTTTCTAAAAGCTCAGTCATTTTAACACTCTTAGTAGAACCGAAGTAACCAGAATGAGAAAAATACTCTTTATTTGCTATTTTACCAAGTCCGTTGAACTTAGCTTTAGAAGCATTAATGATAACTACATAGTCACCACAGTCAATATTTGGAGTAAAACATGCTTTGTTCTTACCACGTAAGATAGTAGCTACCTCAGTGATCATACGACCAAATGTTTTACCTTCTGCATCAATCAAAACCCATTTTTGATCGATTTGTTCTGGAGTTGCAATTTTAGTAAATTTCATAAACAGAACCTTTCGTAGGAATTTATTTAGTAAACATAAATGCTTACTTTGTTGGCGAAAGTATAGCCGTTAAAGCTTATAAGTAACTGAAATTAAGTTATTTGTAAGTTTTATAGATTCACAGAGATTTAAATAAGTCATTATATACTTTGTAGTACAATATTATACAATATAATTTTTTAAAGGAACTTAGTCATTATGCATCGTTATATGAGCTCTTTTTTACTCTCTTTAGGACTATTGAATCCTCTTCTTATGGCAGATATACCAAAGCAAGCTATTAAAACAAATGGGCAACTTATTTATCAAAAACAAAAAAATGTAAACAATTTTAATGCTTTTTTTAGTGAAGGAGAGCTTTATGGAAGAATACGAAGCAATAACTTCTACTTTTCCTATGATAGTGACGATAGTGACCATGAATCAGCACCACTTGCCTCAATAGGTGCAAGTTTAGTGTATAAATCTGCTTCATGGAGTGGTTTTGATTTTACTGTAGCATATTATGGCTCTAAAGCTATCTTTAGTAAAAGTTCACTTGATAGCATCTCCCACCTCAAGCCGGCAAAAGATACACTTAGCCGTTATGAATATGCCAACAATGGTTCAACTATGCTTTATGCTCTTGGTCAAGCAAATATAAACTACAAATACTCAAAAACAAACTTTACCCTTGGTCGCCAACTAGTAGAAACTTTTTATACCAAAAGTAATGATACAAAGATGATTCCAAATGTATTTGATGGGCTTGTGATCTCCTCAAATAATATACAAGACACAAAATTCAAACTTGCATACCTTACAAAACAAAAACTTCGTGACCATATGGATTCTCATGCTGTTTTTATGGTGGGTGATGCAGCTTCAGCTCCAGGGGTACTCCATCCAGAGTGGACAGAGAATGATGATAGTGCTATGCACAAAGGCTTAACATATACTGCACTTAAAGCTGCTGGAAAACCAACTGATGCACCACTTATAGTACTCGATATTGAAAACAGATCAATACAAAATCTGAAGATTAATTTTTCTGCATATAATGTTCCGGAGCTTCTCTCCCAAGCGATGGGTGAGCTAAACTATACGATGAAATTTGATGGTTTTAGTGTTACTCCAGGGTTTCGTTATATACAACAGTTTGACAATGGTGCGGGTGGTGTTGGTGGAGCTTCTTTAAGTGGTTTAGCTGCAAGTGCTACATATAAGGACCCAACTTCTTTAGATGCTAAGATGATAGCAGCAAGAGTTGTTACAAACATAGATAAATATAAAATCAACCTTGCCTATACAAATATCTTAAATGAAGCAGACTTAGTGACTCCATGGAGAGGGTTTCCTACAGCTGGATACACTCGTTCTATGGGTGCTTACAACTGGAAAGCCAATACAAAAAGTTACCGTATTGAGCTTGTAAAAAATGCCAATAACACTGGTGTTTATACAAAACCTTTCATCCAAACTTCGGTACTCTACATAGATGGCGATGAAACACAATCCACAACAGCCGATAGTATGTTTTACTATGCAGGCATTGTGCAAAACATCCCCTCAATGCCAGAGCTACAATATAGAGTACGTTTAGGCTATAGAGACTTTATTCACAGCTCTTCTGTGATTTCAAACTATCTTGACTCGCGTTTAGAGTTCAACTACCTCTTTTAGGATACATATATGAAAAGAATTATCTTTAGCATCTTCCTTCTTCACTCTTTTGTTTTTGCAGAGGTGGTGAATGTTGCTGTTGCAGCCAATGTAAGTTATGCTATCGATACTCTTATAGAACAATTTCACAAAGAGCATCCAGATACAAAAGTGCAAGTAACACTTGGCAGTAGTGGGAAACTCACCGCACAGATAAAACACCATGCCCCTTATGATGTTTTTATGTCAGCAAATATGAGCTACCCTGAGGCACTTTACAAAGAGGGACTTACTCTAAGTAAACCCCATATCTATGCCCAAGGTTCCCTTGTCCTCTTTAGTGTGAAAAAAAGGGATTTTTCTCAAGATGCATCAATCATTCGAACAAAAGCCATTAGAAGAGTTGCTATGGCAAACCCTAAAACAGCACCTTATGGTAAAGCAACCCAAGAGTTTTTAGACAATACTAAACTTTATAACACCATCAAAGGCAAGCTTATCTTTGGGGAATCTATTGGACAGACAATCTCCTATAGTATCACTGCTGCAGATATGGGTTTTATCGCAGCATCAGCTCTACACTCCCCAAAGATGGCACAATTTCACAAAGGGGAAAACTTCATAGAGTTAGATAGTACCCTTTATACTCCCATCTCTCAAGGGATTGTTTTACTCAAAAACGCCACGAACAACAAAGGTGCACAACTTTTTTATGAGTTTATCCTCTCTACACAAGCAAAAGAGATATTTCGTGCTTATGGGTACAGTGTTCAATGAGCCATATTCAAGCAAGCATCACCCGTATACAAAATGTAGAGAACCTTCATATTATCACATTTGAATCTGCCAACACCTCTCTAAGTATGATGAGTTTGGAACTTAACTCTAATATAAACATAGGTACACAAGTTCTTCTTACTACTAAAGCAACCGCTGTGGCTATTGCAAAAGAAAACTCTAAAGATTTAAGCTTTTGTAATCAGCTTCCTAGCAAGATTCTCTCTATTGAGATTGGTGAACTTCTTTGTAGTTTAGAGTTATCGTTTGGCTCCTTTATTATAGAATCTATCATCACAACTACAGCACTCCAAAGAATGCAACTTGAAGTGGGGATGGATGTAATTGCACTAATCAAATCAAGCGATCTCTTTATTGAGGAGATACTCTAATGGATTTTACCCCTTTTATACTCTCTTTTAAACTAGCAGCACTGACATCACTTATACTTTGTTTTATCTCTTTACCCTTGGCTTGGTATCTCTCCCAAACACAATCAAAGGTAAAACCATTCATAGAAGCACTTAGTGCACTTCCCATTGTACTGCCACCCTCAGTACTTGGCTTTTACATACTCTTTGCCCTCTCTTACAACTCCCCCATTGGTGCTTTTTTTGAAGATACCTTTGATGTAAAACTGGTTTTTTCTTTTACAGGTCTTGTGATTGCCTCATGTTTTTACTCTTTGCCTTTTATGCTTCAGCCCTTACAAAATGGTTTTGAGTCCCTCAACAAAAATATGCTAGAGGCAAGTTATATAGCAGGAAAAAGTACTTTTCAAACCATATTTCAAGTTGCTCTACCAAATATGAAGCCAGCACTCCTAACAGCAATCATCGTCACCTTTGCGCATACTGTTGGTGAATTTGGAGTGGTTTTGATGGTTGGTGGAAGTATCCCAGGTGAGACAAAAGTCGCATCGGTCGCGATCTATGAGATGGTAGAGATTATGGACTATAAGGCTGCACATATCTACAGTGCTATGATGATATTTATCTCTTTTTCTGTTCTCTTAAGTGTCTATATCTTCAATGCTAAACACAACAAAAGGTTTGGACTATGATAGAGATTCAGATCAAAAAGAGACTCCATGGGTCCAGTGGAGAGATGCAACTTGATGTAGATTTAAAGATACAAGAGCAAAGCTTTGTAGCACTCAGTGGTAAAAGTGGAAGTGGAAAAACAACTCTGCTTCGCATTTTAGCAGGACTAGAGGAGGCAGAGGCAAAGATCATCGTCTCTAATGCAACTTGGCAAGATAAAAACACAAACCTAGCGGTGCAAAAACGCGACATCGGTTTTGTTTTTCAAGACTATGCTCTTTTTGAAAATATGACTGTAGAACAGAACCTTCTCTTTGTAACACAAGACAAAGCACTTGCTACAAAACTACTCAAGATGACAGAGCTTTATGAGCTCAAAGATCGCTATCCAAACTCACTCAGTGGTGGACAAAAACAAAGAGTAAGTATCTGCCGAGCTTTTATGAAAAAACCAAAACTTTTACTCCTAGATGAACCTCTCTCAGCATTAGATACAGCTATGCGTCATAAACTCCAAGAGGAGATTCTACTCCTACATAAAGAGTTTCAAACCACTACCATTATGGTGAGTCACGATCCAAGTGAGATCTATAAACTCGCTTCGAGAGTAGTTGTTTTAGAAGAGGGCTCAATCAAAGAGGATGGGAAACCAAAGGAAGTACTTCTACAAACACAAGGGAGTCAAAAATTCTCTTTTTCTGGAGAACTTTTAGAGATTAAAAAAGTAGATGTTATCTATGTAGCAGTGGTAGCAATTGCTCAACAAATCGTTGAGATTGTTGTTTCACATCAAGAGATGCAATCCTTAGAAGTTGGAGATAAAGTGATCTTAAGCACAAAGGCATTTACCCCAAGTATCAACCCTGCCTAAACTTTTTGAATTTTGACTCTATCTTCTAAAAGGTAGCACAGATACCCCTCTGCTTTTTCACCCGTAATCGCCTCTATCGCTTTAACATAAAAATGAACCTGTGTATGGTGATGCTGGGCAAAATTCATAGAGCTTTTATAGTCAATGATTTTCCAAACACCATCAACACTCTCTACAAGCAGGTCAATATAACGAAGCTGATTTTTAAAACGCAGTGCTTTTTCTTTGTAACACTTCCCTTGAGTCAAGGCTAAAAACTCCTTATGCTCAAGTAAGATACTAATGCGCTTATAAAGATCTGCTAACTCTTTTTCGCCGAAGCTATAGCCATATTTATTGAGCATCATATGGTAGCCATTTTCTAAGCCCTCTAGTGTAAAATCTTCCATCATCTCCAAGGTGTAGTGCATCGCTATACCAAAGTTAATAGCATCAAGTTCCTCTTGTGTTTGAGATTCTAACTCTAAGATATCACTTTGTGTTCCATAATAAAGAGACTTGTACTCTAAGGGTTGAAAGCTTTGTTTGCTCTTTTTATCAATCTTTTTGCACTCAAGTACCCCTCGAGATCCTACCGTTAAATCTAAAAGATCAAAGGAGGAGTCTTTCACTTTTTTAATGATAAAAAGATGTTCTCTCGCTCTTGTAAACGCGACATACAAAGCATTGAGTGTATCTTCTTTAACAAGTTCTTTCTCTTTAGCTATCGCGTTTGCATAAGCTGTATCTAAATCCTCGCGAGATTTTGAACGAAGATAGATATTTTTCAAAACTATTCCATCATACTCGTAGATAATTGCATCTCTTGAAGCGGGTTTTCGTTTGAGTCTATCGAGAACAATAACATGCTCATACTCTAGTCCCTTTGATTTATGAACAGTAAGCACTCTTACACCTTGCAAATCTGAAGCAGCAGCAGCTGTATCTATGCGCTCATATTCAAACAAGAAGGCTTCTATATCTTTATAGTTGACTATAAGATCCATAAACCTCACAAGGTGAAACTCATCTTCAAACAAACCATACTTGTTGATAATATTTTTTACAATATCAATAAACTTAACCCGATTCAAATCTACAAAAGCCAAAGGCTCTAACTCGTGATCTATGAGTGCAAAAAAGTTGTATCGGTAGATATCCTCTTGAAAATAGATATATTTGAGATACTCTATAAGAGCCTTTACACTCTTTTGAGCTATAAGCTTCGTGGTAGTTTCTGTTACCACTTCAATCTTTTGTGCTTGAAGCTGTAGTTTCACCTCTTCTCCATCCCCATTGGTTGCACAAAGGATTGCTATATCATTAAGATCTACCCCCTTATCGATGAGACGCTGTACCTGAGTTAAAGTCTCATCGATAAGCTCTTCACTCTCCAAGACCTCAACATAACCACCATCAACACCCTCTCTCACTAACTGAGGTGTATAGTTTTTAATCTTATCTATAAATACATCATTAACAAAAGAGACCACCTCTTTTTGGGAACGGTAGTTTGTAACAAGCTTCTCAACCTGAGTGTTGTTATCTTTTGCCACCTCATCAAAGAGTGCACTCACCCCTCCACGAAATCTATAGATCGATTGCTTAACATCCCCAACAAAGAAGAAACTCCCCTCATCAAAAATCCCCTTCCCTGATGTTATCTCCTTAATAAGCGGTCTTAAAATTGCATACTGCAATACGGAAGTATCTTGAAATTCATCTAAAAGCATATGCTCTATCTTGGCATCAAGACGAAAATATAAAAACTCACTATCATCTAAAAGATGCAGTATCTCATAAACTAAGGCTGTAACATCATTAAAAGAGAGCTCACTCTCATCTTGGTAAAGTGCTTTTTTACTCTTTTTATAGATGGCACTTAAATCCAGAAGTGCACTAAAAAAGTTTTGCTCTTTTGCACGATAATAACTTGCTATCGCTTCTTGTATCTCATGAAGATATCTATCCATCTCAGGGGTATAACATTTAGAAAAAGTTCTATAATCGAGTGTTTCTCTCCCTATCCAAGATTTTGCACATATCTCTTCAAAACTCTTTGCTTCTACCGACTTCAATGCTGTTTTTGATGCCCCATCACAAGAGTGTACTAGGGCTCTTAAGTTTTCAAAAGCAATTTGTGCCTTTTGGATTGGCTCTTTTATATCTGTTGGTGCAAAGGTAAAGCTTTTTAATTCCTCTTTTTTAGTGTAAAAATCATCTAAAAGTGTAAACAGGTCACTCAATCTTTTTTTCGATGCTAAAGAGAGATTTATAAGGGTTTTTTGCTTGTTTGCAGCTCTTACCTCCACTAAAAAACGCGACATAAGTTTCAATTCATGTTGCGAAGCAAAGGTGCTAAAATCTGGCATTAAAGAGCTATAGAGGGAGAATTTTCTTAGTATTTGTGTAAAAAAGCTATCGATGGTCATAATCTTCGTATTTGCATTTAAAAACTCTTCTAAGATAGCAGCTTTTTTTTGAAGTAGTTCAGCTTGTGGTATCTCTGTAACCTTGGCTATCTCTAAAAGTTCCCCACGATTTTCTAAATCTTCTAAGGTTTCAACAACCCTTTGACTCATCTCAGAAGCTGCTTTATTTGTAAAAGTTAATGCAAGTATTTTAGAGGGATCAGCCCCTTGAAAAAGGAGTGAGAGGTAACGAACAACAAGCATAAAAGTTTTTCCACTTCCAGCACTTGCCTCGTAAGCGAGATTGTTTACAAACATAAAATTCCTCAATCATTCAAATAAGGATATTTTAGCGTTTTTTTATTGACTCGGTGCAATTGGGAGGTAATATGCCACTCCAATAAGTGTAATAATGATGCTTAACCAAAGTGTAGGGATAATTCTGTATCTTAACCTTACATCTTTTAAGCCCATAAAGTAGTCAATAACCAACTGCCCTTTAATAAAAGTAGTAAAGAGTAAAACAGCGACAAAAAATGTACTAATTATTTTTAAATACCCTAATAAATAGGCGAAAACTGTTAAGATTGCTAAGATAGCCCATACGAACTCTAAATATTTTTTCATTACTGCCCCCCTTATCTTATGATATACACAAGTGGAAAAAGTACAATCCACAACAAATCAACCATATGCCAGTACGATGCACCTGTCTCTATACCTCTGTAATCACCAAAGATATAACCCTCTGTTTTTGTTTTCTTATAGATCACAAATAAGATAAATGTCCCCAACATCACATGCATAAAGTGAAACGCCGTAAGCATAATGTAAAACATAAAAAACTTGTTTGTACTAAGATTAATACCTTGACCAAAAATATGGTAAAACTCAGCCCCTTTTACAAACCCAAACGCCACACCACACCCTATGGCTAAAAGAAGCCACTTACTTGCTTTTGCATTTGCCTCTGCAATACTCTCTTCACTCATAGAGGTTATTGCCTTGACTGCTTTTATAACAAAGTAACTACTTGTTACAAGTATAAGGGTGTTTATAAAGCCTGATGTCTGGTTTAACATCAATTGTGACTCATTAAACATCGCTACATCTCCACGACGAGAAAAAGCATAGCCTAAAAAGAGTAAGCCAAAGGTGATTAACTCAACATAAATAATAATCCATACAGCGAAATCCCCTGGTGGATATTTCTCTTTTATCGCAATATTTTGAGACATTACTCAGCCTTTGCAAAGTGAAGTGCTACAAGCTTTTCTAAAACCTCAGTTACATCTGCTTCATCACTTAAAGATTCAACTATAGAGTGTAGACAAGCCTGATACGGATCAAACCCTCTCTGCATCAGTTTTGCAGCATAGATAAGTAGTCTTGTAGATACTGCCTCTTGAATGTCAGTGTCATCGAGTTGACGAATCTCGCTAGCTATATCTACAAGTTTTTGTGCTATCTCTGCACTTACTCCACTCTCTTGAATCAATACCTCTTTTTCTATCTCAGCTTTTGGATAGTCAAAACTAAGAGAGATAAAACGCTGTTTTGTACTTGGTTTCATCCCTTTGAGAACATTTTGATACCCTGGGTTATAAGAGACAACTAGCATAAAATCAGGATGTGCTTCTATCACCTCCCCTGTTCTATCTATTGGAAGAACTCTTCTGTAATCTGCTAATGAATGTAAAACGACTGTTGTATCTTTTCTTGCTTCAATAATCTCATCAATATAGCAGATACCACCATTACGAACTGCTTTTGTAAGTGGCCCATCTTGCCAATATGTTCCATTTTCATTAATAAGGTGACGCCCCACTAAGTCAGCAGCACTCAAATCATCATGACAAACAACAGTATAAACATCACGACCAAGCTCCTCACCCATAGACTCTATAAAACGTGTTTTTCCACACCCAGTAGGCCCTTTAATGAGGATAGGTAAGTTCATCTCAGCAGCAGCTTTAAAAAGCTCCACTTCATTTGATTGGGGTAAGTAGTAAGTATTTGATTTTTGAGACATAATTGTTTCCTTTATTTTGTTAAATTTATATAAACATCTGTAAGTATTTTTGGAAGTTTTTGACCATCACGCACTACGGCATAACCATCACGACCAAAGAGATAAGCAAGGTACTCTTTAGCATCTAAGTCTACCGTAATACAAAAAGGTGTAATCCCCTTTTTCTTGACCTCTTCTAGTGCTTTTTTCGTATCTTCAATCCCATAACGACCATCATATCTATCTTCATCATTTGGTTTTCCATCACTCACAATAAGCAGAAGTTTATTGGCACTCTGCTGTTTATCGAGTATCTTCGTTGCTTCAC
>JAMORK010000042.1 GCA_027063645.1 Sulfurimonas sp. | reverse complement strand
GAGCACTCATAGCAACGAGTGATAAAAAAATCATCGACACAAAATTTATACCAAAAGATGTGGCTGATGAGATTATAGCTGAGGGGGCAAAGTTTGGTATATACCCTTTTGTTCTCTCTTTAGGGGAGGGAAAACTTAACGAGGTGTTTTTGCACTCCGACATCTTAAACAACTACCAATCTGAAGTGCTCAAACGCTATGTAAAAGCCGACAATCTTCAAGAGAAAAAAAATATAGAAGCGATGAATGAAAATTTTAAAGTGGTTTATATGGGAGATGAAAAAGAACTTCGAGAGCTTGAAGCAAGACTCAAAGAGATTTTTGGCGAGAGGTTGAAGTACATATTAGCACCAGAAGCTTATGTGGGATGCTACTTTTTGACACTACTTCATAAAGATGCAGATAAATCTCATGGTATTGCAAGCATTAGTGAATATCTAGGTTTTGATTTACAGAAACTTACTGTCTTTGGCGATAATTTTAATGATGTAGGGATGTTTGCACTTGCAAAAACTTCTGTGGCTGTGGCAAATGCACAAGAGGGTGTTAAGTCTCAGGCGAATGTTGTCTTAGGGTATACAAACGATGAAGATGGTGTTGCAAAGTATTTGGAGAGTTTAAAAAATGGCTAAAAAATCAACTTTTTTCCCTATGATTATTATAGGAATTTTATTTTTTATCTTTGGTTTTGTGACATGGCTGAATGGTTCACTCATACCATTTTTAAAGCTTATTTTAGATTTGAACGATTTTGAGGCTTTATTTGTTACTTTTGCATTTTACATAGCTTATACTGTGATGGCTTTGCCTATGGCTGCTTTACTTGAAAAAACAGGGTACAAAAACGGTATGGCTATAGGTCTTGGAGTGATGGCTTTTGGAGCTTTGGCTTTTATACCCGCCGCGTTTAGTGCAAGTTTTACTCTGTTTTTAATTGCTCTTTTTACATTGGGTACAGGGCTTACCATACTTCAAACCGCTTCAAACCCTTACATTGTGCTTCTTGGTCCACAAGAGAGTGCAGCGATGCGCATAAGTATTATGGGGCTTATTAACAAGAGTGCAGGGGTGTTAGTGCCTCTTCTTTTTACAGCACTTATTTTTGCAGATTTAGGGAATACCTCTCTTTTAGAACCGAGTGATATTCAAGGTTTAGCCGAGAAATTAGTGCTTCCTTATGGTGTGATGGCTGGGGTGCTTTTTTTTCTTGTAGGCTTAGTAAAGTTCTCCTCTTTACCTGAGATGGAGTTTGAGGGTGATGAGTATGATGATGAGACAATCTTTGGTTTCCCTCGTGTTGTCCTTGGTGCAATTGCCCTCTTTTTCTATGTGGGTATTGAGGTGATTGCAGGGGACACCATAGGTCTTTATGCTCAAAATATTGGGCTACAAAACGCGACGGCACTTACTTCATACACTATGGTTTTTATGGTAATTTCATATCTTGTTGGGGTCTTTTTTATTCCTCGCTACCTTTCTCAGGAAAAAGCACTCATTGGTTCGGCTCTTTTAGGGTCTCTTTTTATTTTAGGCATAGTTTTTAGTTCCACTACCGACACAACACTCTCAGAGATTCTTTGGGGATGGAGTGGAGTGGCAACATTGCCAAATAGTGTGACTTTTGTAGCCTTACTTGGACTCTCAAATGCTCTTGTTTGGCCTACTATTTGGCCTTTAGCACTTGAAGATTTAGGGAAGCATACACCAAAAGGGAGTGCATTGCTCATTATGGCCATATCGGGTGGCGCACTTTTACCTCTACTTTTTGGAAAAATTATTCAAATAAGTGGTGATATGCAAGAGGCTTATTTACTTGGAATATTTTGCTACTTTATGATCTTTATGTATGGTTATAAATGGCACAAGGTGAAATCATGGAGATAAAACAATTTTCCAATGGCTTTGAATACATAGAAGTTTCTAATGCTGTTGCAAGTGCTAAAATAGCACTACAAGGTGCTCATATATTTGAGTATAAAGTAAAAGATAAAGAGGATTTACTTTGGTTGAGCTCTCAGAGTGATTTTGAGTATGGCAAGGCAATACGAGGTGGTATCCCTATCTGCTGGCCCTCTTTTGGTATGGATAACCCAGAACTTCCTCAACATGGTTTTGCAAGAGTTTCCCTTTTTTCATTTGTTTCTTTTAAACAGGTAGATACAAAAACAAGTGAACTTATTTTAAAGTTAGAAGAGAATGAAAACACCTTAGCATTATGGAACTATAAATTTAAACTTGAGGTAGTGTTTAGAATCTCAGATACTTTGGAAGTAGAACTAAGAACAACTAACAAAGATGAAAAAACTTTCAGGCTCACTCAAGCACTTCATACTTATTTTAAAGTTTCTAGCATTGAAAATATTCAAATTTTTGGTCTTGAGGGTAGGCCTTATTATGATGCACTTTTAGATGCAAAATATACACAAAATACTACCATAAAGATTACAGAAGAGTTTGACAATGTCTACCAAAAAGTAGACAAACCATTAGTACTTCAAGATAAACAAAAAAGAGTAAACATAACAGCATATGGCTCCTCCTCTACAGTGGTATGGAACCCATGGATAGAAAAAACCAAAAGAATGTCTGGTATGAAAGAGAGTGCTTATAAAGAGTTTGTATGTATAGAGAGTGCAAATGCTTTTGATGATTTTAAAACCCTTAGGGGAGGGGAGAGTCATACTTTAAAACAATGTTGTTATAATGATACTAAGGAATATAGATGCAGATAGTTACAGAAGCTTTACTCAATTTAGGGCTAAATAAAAATGGCGAGATCAATGAACAGCAACTTGTTTTACTTGATATAAAAGAGGAGATGAAATCTCAGTTTAAAGAGCTTGCTCTTGGTAAAGAACTCTCTGATGCAAGAGCCGAACTTTTTGTTTTACTTGCAAATATTAGCACCAAAAAGGCTCGTGAGACCATTATAAAAAATTATAAAGCACTACAGAAATTTAGAAAAGAGCTAAACAATTCCCAAGAAGAACAGCCTCAAGAAGATACCCAAACGCCATTGGAGGGAGATGTAACCATCTATTGTGATGGTGGGTGTACTCCAAATCCTGGAAAAGCTGGTTCTGGTGTAGCAGTTTACAGAAATGACAAACTCTCAGAACTTTGGTATGGTCTTTATGAACCAATGGGAACAAACAATACAGCAGAATTAGGGGCACTTTATGAGTCCCTTCTCTTAGCACAAAAAGAGGTTCAAAAGGGCAATAAAGTAGAGATAAAATGTGATTCTATGTACTCCATAAACTGCATAAAAACATGGGCAATCTCTTGGGAGAAAAAGAACTGGACGAAAAAAGGTGGTGAGATTAAAAATCTTGAAATTATTAAAAAAGCTTACTATCTTTATAATGAGATTAAAAAAGATGTTAAACTTACTCATATAAAAGCTCATGCAGGGTTTGAGGGCAACGAGTTGGCCGATAGGATGACGATGTATACTATACTTACGACTCAAAAAGAGTTTATAAAATACTCTAAACCAATAGATGTAGCTGAGAT
The DNA here is from genome assembly GCA_027063645.1 of Sulfurimonas sp. Taxonomy (GTDB): domain Bacteria; phylum Campylobacterota; class Campylobacteria; order Campylobacterales; family Sulfurimonadaceae; genus Sulfurimonas. Next base: position 58,154 of record JAMORK010000042.1, on the reverse strand, counting down.
TTTAAAAATGAGAGAGGGATAAAAATGACACAAAAAATAATTTTATTACTACTAATGACATTGACACTTTTTGGTGCAAATGCTAAAGATGCCGCATTTATGCTTGATTATCAAGAGGTGTATAGTGTAGCTCTTGCAGAAGCAAAAAAAGAGCATAAAGTACTTATGATGGTTATAGTAAAAGAGCCTTGTCCCTACTGTGACCAGCTTGTTGAAAAGACACTAGATAGTACAAACATAAAAGAGAAACTTTCAAATTTTGTACCTCTTATGATTGCACACGATGCTAAATACCCTGCTAAATTTAGACCACCCTTTAGACCTATGACTCTTTTTATAAACCCAGACGACAGTTCTATACTCTACTCTCTTCCTGGGTACAGAGATGTAGAGAGTTTTGAAAACGCCATGGATACAGCAAATAAAAAATATAAAAAATAAGTTTCTTTTTAAATTTTATTTTGATATTTTAGCTTCTAATTTTCCTATGCTCTCAATCGTTTTTAAAACAGAGTCTGGGTTAAGACTCATAGAATCTACCCCAAGTTTTACAAGGTACTCTGCCATTTCAGGATAATCAGATGGTGCTTGCCCACAAATGCCACTATGGCGTTTATTTCGTTTACACCCTTCAACTGCCATTTTAATCATACGTTTTACACCCTCATCGCGTTCATCATAATCAAAAGCAACAACTTCGCTATCACGGTCAACACCCAGGGTCAGTTGTGTAAGGTCATTACTCCCTATGCTAAAGCCATCAAAAATCTCGCTAAACTCATCTATACAAATAACATTGTTAGGAATCTCACACATTACATAGATTTCAAGACCATTCTCACCCTGTTTTAGTCCATATTTAGCCATGGTATCTATAACTTTTTTCCCCTCTTGAACACGTCTACAAAATGGAATCATAAGTATAATATTACTAAATCCCATCTCATCTCGTGCTCTTTTCATAGCAGCACACTCTAAAGCAAAGCCCTCTTCATAGTTTGGATGTGCATAACGTGATGCTCCACGAAATCCTATCATAGGGTTGTCTTCTTGTAGTTCAAATGTCGAACCACCTAAAAGTGTTGCATATTCGTTAGATTTGAAATCACTCATGCGAACAATACATGGTTTAGGATAAACAGAAGATGCAATAGTTGCCACACCTTCAGAGAGTGTTTTTATAAAAAAGTCTTCCATGGAACTATATGCTTGTGTTAGTGTCTCAAGCTCAGTGCGAGTATGCGCATCTACTCGGTCAGGGTGTTTTAGTGCCATTGGATGAGCTTTAATATACTCGTTAATTATAAATTCCATACGTGCTAGTCCAATCCCATCAACAGGTAAAGAAGCCAGAGAAAACGCCAAATCAGGATTACCAAGGTTCATCATAATCTCTGTTTTTGTTTTTGTTAATTTTCCTAAATCTGTTTTGATAATTTCAAAATCAACTTTTCCCTCGTAGATATGTCCATCTTCCCCATCAGCACAACTTACTGTCACTTCATCGGCATCTTTTAAAGCTTCTGTTGCATTATCACATCCAACAACAGCAGGAATACCAAGTTCACGGCTTAGAATCGCTGCATGACAAGTTCGTCCACCTTTATTTGTAACAATAGCTGAAGCAATTTTCATAATAGGCTCCCAGTCAGGGTTCGTTGTATCTGCTACTAAAATCTCCCCTTCTTTAAAGCTATTTAATTCACTTACATCGTTAATGTAGTGTACTTTTCCTTGACCAATTTTTGTGCCTATGGCTTGACCAGTTACAAGGACTTTAGCTTTTCCTTTAAGATGATACACTTCAAGAATATTCCCTTTTTTCTGAGATTCTACCGTTTCAGGACGAGCTTGAACCATATAAATATTGCCATCTATTCCATCTTTTGCCCATTCCATATCCATAGGCTTATGAAAACCTGCTTTTTGAGAGTAGTGGTTTTCAACTTTAATGGCATAGTCTGCGAGAACCATTACATCTTCATCGCTTAAACAAAAATGGCTTTGTTCCTCTTTTGTTGTCGCTATGTTTTTTGTATATTCTACTGCTATATTATCGAGGTTTATAGTGTCTGTAAAGATCATTTTTAATTTTTTTGAACCGAGTGATCGTTTAAGAACTGTGCGAAAACCTTTGTTATATGTTGGTTTATGCACATAAAAAGCATCTGGGTTAATTGTTCCTTGAACAATATTTTCACCAAGTCCAAGTGCTGCATTAATGAAAACAACATCTTTAAATCCTGTTTCTGTATCTAGTGAAAACATAACACCACTTGTACCAATATCACTACGTACCATTTTCATTACAACAACTGAAAGGTAGACTTTTAGGTATTCAAAATTATTGTCGTATTTATAATGAATAGATCGATCTGTAAAGTTAGAAGCTAAACATCGTTTGTATGCATCAAGGAGTTCATCTTCACTTGAAATATTTAGGTAAGTATCATTTTGCCCAGCAAAAGAAGCTTCAGGCGAGTCTTCAGCAGTAGCAGAAGAGCGAACAGCTAAAGAGAGTTGTGTGCCGTACTCCTCTTTGAGTTTTGCATATGCATCCACAATATCTTTTTTGAGATCTTCAGGGATTTTACAATTATAAACGATTTCACGACATCTTTTTCCATGCTTTTGTAAGGCATCGACATTATTTACATCCAGATTATCTAGTTCTGTGTGAAGTTTTTCCCATGCATTATTGGCTTCAAGTATGTATTTATATGCACTTGATGTAATAGCAAAACCATTGGGTACACGAACACCTTCAGTTGTAAGATTTTGATACATCTCACCCAATGAAGCATTTTTCCCGCCAACTTCGGCAACATCATCTATACCAATTTCGTTAAACCATTTAATATTTGCCATGATAAAATCCCTAGTAATTATTTTAACTTAAAATAATTATACTCCTAAGAAGGTAAACATATTGAGATTATAAAAAAAGGTTTGAGTTTAAGATAAAAATAAGATTATTTACTTGATAGTATTGACCATATAGTGTAAGAAAAAATGAGATTTAAATCTCTTGAAGTTATATAATTAAGGGATGGTGCGGACGAAAGGACTTGAACCTTCACACCTTGCGGCACCAGATCCTAAGTCTGGCGTGTCTACCAATTTCACCACGTCCGCGTGGATAAGTTTTTAACGTCACTTCTGACATGATAACATAAAAAATGCAGTGGTACGCCCTAAAGGATTCGAACCTTTGGCCTATGCCTTAGAAGGGCATTGCTCTATCCAGCTGAGCTAAGGACGCATCAGTTAAATATGGTACGCCCGATAGGATTCGAACCTATAACCCTCGGAGCCGAAATCCGAAACTCTATCCAGTTGAGCCACGGACGCTACTATATTTTATATATTATCGTAGTTTATATTTTAAAAAATGGGGTGGGATACGGGATTCGAACCCGCGACCCCCGGCACCACAAACCAGTGCTCTAACCAGCTGAGCTAATCCCACCATGTTTAAGTCTAAAATATAATTGTAATTTTAAAGTGGTCGGGGTGAAAGGACTCGAACCTTCGGCCCCCTGGTCCCAAACCAGGTACTCTAACCATACTGAGCTACACCCCGACCTACACAAAAATCAAACAAACATCCGATTAATGAGCCGGAATTATAGTTAATTAACATCTAAATGTCAATAGTATTTACCAATTTCTTTAAAAAAAAAGATAATTTAAGTATAATCTGTTTAATAAAAATAGGAAAATATTATATGAAGATAGCAAGATTTAGTAGAATTGGATTTATTTTAGCAGCAGCAGGTTCAGCCGTCGGCCTTGGAAATATATGGAAGTTTCCTTATATTGCAGGTGAGTATGGGGGCGGGGCTTTCGTTCTTGTTTATCTTTTTACTGTTTTACTCATTGGTTTTTCAATTATGATTGCAGAGATGCTTATAGGGTATCTTGGTAGACGAGATACTGTGACATCTTTTGAAGAGTTGGCACCTGTCAACAAGCATCTTTGGAAATTTGGTGGTTTTCAAGCACTTGCTGGTTTGTTTATTATGATTTTTTACTCGGTGGTTATTGGCTGGATTCTTCATTATATTGTTACCTCTTTAACAACTTTGCCTGCCAATGTCAAAGAGGCTGAAGCAACATTCACTTATATGCTTCATAGTGATATATGGACACAACTGCTTTACCACACTATCTCTTTTGTTTGGATCACGTATATTTTAACAAAGGGTATTAAGGGTGGTATTGAGAAGATGAACTTAGTACTTATGCCGATGCTTATGATCATTTTAGCCGGTATGTTTCTCTATGCTACGACACTAGGAGCTTTCTCTCAGGCTGTTGAGTTTATGTTTTCGCCTGATTGGTCGAAGATTGATTCTAATGCCTTTGTGGTTGCTGTAGGGCATGCCTTTTTTACACTCTCTTTAGGTATGGGTGCAATTATGACCTACTCAGCATCAATGGAAAAAGGCTCAAATCTTGTGAAAAATGCTTTTTGGGTTGTTTTTTTAGATACATCTATAGCTATTGTTGCAGGTTTAATGCTTTTTACTTTTCTTTATCAGTATGGTTCAGGTCCTGCAAAAGGTCCTGGTTTGGTATTTATCTCTTTACCTGCTGCATTTTATGAGATGGGTATTTTAGGTAATGTGTTTGCAGTACTTTTCTTCATCGCTCTTGCTTTTGCTGGGCTTACCTCCTCTGTCTCTTTGGTTGAACCGATGGTACAGTATTTTATAGACAGGTTTTCTTGGTCGCGTTTAAGAGCTTCTATCCTTATGGGTCTGTTCTTTTATCTTGTCGGTATTGTGGCACTTCTTTCAAATATAGATGATTATAAAGAGCTTCTCACTTGGGGAGGAAAAAACTTCTTTGATTGGGTAGATTATGTAACAGCAGCTATTATGCTCCCTGTTGGTGGATTTATCATGGCTGTGTTTGTAGGTTTTATAATGCCAAAAGAGCAAATAGAATCGGTGATGAAACCACAGTTAAAGTGGGCATTTGATACTTGGTATTTTTCTCTTCGTTACATCACTCCAGTAGCCATGTTTGTGGTACTTCTCTCTTTGATGGGGGTTATATAGATGAATAAGATAGCCCAAGAGTGTAAAAAAATTCTTTTAGAGAACAATATAGATATATTTTCAGAGATAGATTTTGATGTCAATGGCAAAATGCATACTTTTAGTTTTGAGTATATTATAGACACTTATATGCAAGCTTCAGAGGAGTCCCAACTTGTTTTTCTCTCCGCCTTACAAAAAGCACTTGAAGCTGATAATATGGGGGTAGAGAAATTTTTTGAAGGTATGGGACAATTACTTTTGATGACACATCTCTCTGAAAAATTTCAAGGATAAATCGATGGGTTGGACATGTCAACATGATTTTAAAGGGCACTGCAAACTTTTAGATGTTCCTTGTGCTCCTGGTATAAAAGGGTGTATTCTTAACAAGGGAAAACATGAGTATATCTTTACAAGTGGGAGTTATGAAGAGGATAAAAAACGCCAAGAGGAAAAGTCTCAAGAGGTCGATTTTGCAGCTTTAGCTCGATCTCATTAGTGAAGTAAAAGTCTGAAAGACTTTTACTTAGAACTGAATCATTCCATTAACTGGGCTTGATGCAGTAGCATAAGGTTTTTTTGGTATACGACCAGCTAAGTAGCTCATACGACCAGCGATAACAGCATGTTTCATAGCTTCAGCCATAATCATTGGGTTTTGTGCTTGAGCGATTGCAGTGTTTGTTAAAACACCATCAGCACCAAGTTCCATCGCATATGCTGCATCACTCGCACAGCCTATACCTGCATCTACAATGATAGGAAGATTTACAGCCTCTTTAACAAAAACAACATTGTAAGGGTTTTGAATTCCAAGACCAGAACCAATAGGTGCAGCAAGAGGCATGATAGCATGAGCACCAGCATCTTCTAAGCGTTTTGCCATGATAGGATCGTCTGAAGTATATGCCATGATTGTAAAGCCATCTTTAGAGAGTACTTCACAAGCTTTTATAGTTTCTAAAACATCAGGATAAAGAGTTTTTTGTGTATCGCCTATCACCTCAAGTTTGATAAGGTCAATCCCCGTTGCTTCACGAGTAAGACGAAAAGTTGTGATTGCTTCTTCAGCAGTTACACATCCGGCTGAGTTTGGAAGAAATTTTACATTTGTTCCTGCAAAAGTATCTCTTAAGTTCTCTTTATCTGGGTCTGTGATGTTTAAACGGCGAACGGCTACAGTGATAAGCTCACTTCCAGATGCCAGTGTTGCTGCTTTTGTAGTTTCAAAAGAGTCATATTTACCACTTCCAACGATTAAACGTGAGCCTAGCTCATATTTTCCAATTTTTAAAATGTTATCCATTGTACTTTTCCTAGTATTATATTAATTAGTGATTTATAACATAAGCTATCTTAGAGATCACCTATGCCTTGTATCAAATCATCTGGTGTAAGAGAAAAATCAGCACCAGTGTAGTTTTGAGCCAGTTTTGTATGGGCTAATGAGGCAGAAATAGTCGCATTAAGTGGCGAGTACCCTTGTGCTAAAAGTGCACCTATCAGTCCTGAGAGAACATCACCGCTGCCGCCTTTAGCAAGCTTTGCGCTCCCATGTGGATTGATGAAAAACTTTTCAGCTTGACCTATAATGACATTGGCACCTTTGAGAAGAAGTACTGCATTTGGATAGTTTTGACAAAATAGTTCTACATATCTAAAACGACCTTTTTGAAGTTCTTCTACACTTATATCTGCAAGGTTCAATCTCTTTAGAAGAGCACAAAACTCTTTAGGATGTGGGGTGAGTACAAGCTTATCGCGTTTGAGAATCTCTTGTATACATTGCATGTGAAATATATCTGCATCTACGATAAGTGGAAGTTGATTATTTAAGAACTTTGACAACTCAGCATCACTAAATTCAGTTCCTAAACCCATACCGCATGCAAGAGCTGTTGAGGTGGATGGAAGAGAGTGTGCATACATGAGAGAGTAGGGAAGATGGAGTGTTTGCTCATTCTCATACCCTACAAGAGTAAGAAGACCTGCTCCAAAGTTTAAGGCAGCAAGTCCACTCATAATTGCAGCACCAGATTTCTCTCCACAGGCGATACCAAGATGCCCAAAACATCCTTTATGAGAGTTTTTTTGTGCTCTAAATGGGAGTTGCATATCTGCAAAATCTAAAAGTTTCCAAGAGGAGTCTCTCTCATATATAAAACGTGAGAGTCCAAGGTCAATCACCTCAATTGCACCTACAAAATCTTTGGCTTCATCTAAAAAGAGTGATTTTTTTAAAGCTCCCATTGTGAGTGTTGTATCTGCTACAAAAGTATCTTTAGCACAGTTGCCGTTAGAGTTGATACCTGAGGGGATATCGCAGGCTATTTTAAAAGCATCGGTGGCGTTTAATGTTTGCATAAGTGAAGAGAGTTCAGTATTAAGTTCACCGTTAAACCCTGTTCCAACTAAGGCATCAACAATTAGATCACATTTTTCGATGGTGTTTATGTATGGTATCTCAAGTGTTTGGCTGCGTTTGGTTTGAAGAAGTGCCATGGGAGATTTAATTTTTTTGGCTTGAAGAAGTGAAACATTAAAATCTTTATGGAGTAAACGTGAAAGGGCAATCCCATCGGCACCGTTGTTACCACTTCCGCAGACAATAATGATTTTTGAATTTTGAGAGAATTTATGGCGAATGAACGATGCCATCCCCTCAGCGGCATGTTCCATTAAAATATCTTCACTTAGATGAAATTGTTTGTAGCATCGCTTATCGAGAGAGCCCACTTCATCAAAAAGATTTTGCATTTTAATCTTCTATAATATACTCGTCAATCTCTACAATATTACTTTTTATGTCATTAAAAAGAAGAGTAGGATGATCTGTTCTGTACTGGTAATAAAACTTATTTTTTGTCAGTGTTTTTAAGATTGCTGTGTTGTAATAGTCAGCATTAGAACATTTTCCAAGGTAAAGAAATGAAAATAGCAGTTTTAGATGTGGATTTTCAAATGTTGCATGGGGTTGTGCTAAAAATGTAAACCCATGTTTCTGGAGGTTAATAAATCCAAGCATATAGAGTAAAAAGTCTTCAAATTTTGTGTAAAAACCGTTAAGATTTTCAATATCGTGAAAAAAGTAGTAGTAGTTTTCAAGAAGATCTTCTTGTGAGATACTTTGTGAAAGTTTACTTTTTTGATCTTTTTTTCCTGAAAAGTTTTTAGGATCAACTGCCATATAGATATGTTTTTTCTCTTTGATAAGTTGTGCAAACTCTTGGTCAAATTCAGGAGTATCACTAAATTTGATATAGTTGAAATGCTTGTCTTTGTAGCGAAGTTCAACTTCTTCTTCATGTGAATCTGAAAAATCCATATAGAGTGTTGGAACACCCTTGTCGATTGCAAAATTTCTGATTTTACAAGCTAGATTTGTTTTTCCTGAGCCTTGTTCACCAAGGATGAGAGTGTTATGATTGAGTACTCTGTCTTCGAGTTTTAAAGTGTTTATAGTGTCTACATATTTACCAATAGTGTTTCTCATTGTGACTCCTCTTATAAATTATATTTTTAAGCATTATATCTTAGTAAGATAAAAAAGGTATAATACCTTTATGAATTATAAAACAATTGCACAAGAAACCTTACAAATAGAAGCGGAGACTCTCCTTCATGCAATGAAGCTGATTGACGATGTTTTTGACAAGGCTGTTGATGTTATTTTAAACTGCAAAGGGAAGCTTATTATCACAGGTGTTGGTAAGAGTGGACTCATAGGTGCAAAGATGGCAGCAACTTTTGCTTCCACTGGAACGCCAAGCTTTTTTCTTCATCCCACAGAAGCACTTCATGGTGATTTAGGGATGATAGGGGTTAATGATGTTGTTATAGGCATTAGTTACTCTGGTGAGAGTGAAGAGCTTAGCTCAATACTCCCACACATAAAACGTTTTGGTGCACCACTTATAGGGATGACAAGAGATAGAAACTCTACTCTTGGTTCTTTTAGCGATATGGTGATAGAGCTTAATGTTCTTAAAGAAGCATGCCCTATAGATACAGCTCCAACAAGTTCTACAACACTTACTTTAGCACTTGGTGATGCACTTGCCGTATGTTTAATGAAAGCACGTAATTTTCAAAAATCTGACTTTGCTTCGTTTCACCCTGGTGGAGCTTTGGGTAAAAAACTTTTTGTAAAAGTTTCCAACCTTATGCAGAGTAAAAATCTTCCTATCATAGCAAAAGATGCCAAGGTAAAAGATGCCATTTTAGCGATTAGTGAAGGGCGTTTAGGAACAGTACTTATAGTAGATGAAGAACAAAAACTTGTTGCTCTTATGAGTGATGGTGATGTACGTCGTGCCTTATTGAGTGAGGAATTTTCACTTGATGATGATGCTATGAAATATGCAACACTCTCCCCTATGGTATGTGAAGATGAAAATATGCTTGCCTCAGATGCACTTGTTTTAATAGAGACAAAAAAGATACAACTCTTGGTTGTCACAGATGAAGATAAAAAAATTAAAGGCGTACTTCATATTCATACGCTGATAGAAAAAGGAATCTCCTAAATGTCAATGAGATTAAACAAATATATAGCACACTACTCAACTTACTCACGTCGTGAGGCAGATAAGGCCATTCAAGATGGTTATGTAAGAGTAAATGGTGAGATAGAACTCAACCCCGCAACACAGATTGAAGAACGTGCTGATGTAGTTTACATCAGTGGAAAACAGGTAAGTCCACAAGAAAAATATACAGTTATAGTTTACAACAAACCAAAAGGGGAACTTGTAACAAAAGTAGATCCTAAGGGACGCAAAACAATCTACGATACCTTAGATAAAAAGTTTAAACATTTTATACCAGTTGGGCGATTAGACTTTGCTTCTGAAGGGCTATTACTCCTTACTGATGCTTCTCGTGTGGCAACGGCTCTTATGGAGTCAGACCTTGAGAGAATTTATAAGATAAAAATTAAAGGGGAAGTGACTTCTGAGATGGAAGACGCGATGCTTAATGGTATGTATCTTGAGGATGCAACTGCTGGAGCACACTCTCACTCAAAAGTAAAATCTATGGAGTTTAAACCGTTTTTAGGGTATAAAATTCAAAAAAATCATCATAATTACTCGATTTTGAAAGTGGCTCTTTCTGAGGGTAAAAACCGTGAGCTTCGTCGATTTTTTGCACACTTTGGTACAGAGATAGCAGACCTTAAACGTCTGAGCTTTGCAGAAGTAGAGCTCAACAATCTCCCAACAGGAAAAACGCGCTACCTCTCACGTAGTGAGTACTCAGCACTTTTTAAATTTTTAAAAGCTGAAGAGAAAAAAGCAAGAGAAAGAGGAAAAAAATAGAACGTGAGTGATTTTACCCAGCTACTTCGTCCAAAAACTTTTGATGATATGGTGGGGCAAGAGCACCTTAGTGCTAAAGATGCTCCTCTTCGCATTTTATGTGAAAAGTTTGCACTTGGACACAGCTTTTTTTATGGTCCAGCAGGGGTGGGGAAAACCTCCATCGCTCGTATTATCGCTTCAACAATGGATCTTCCCTTTTATGAATTTAATGCCACTTCACTCAAAATAGACCAACTTCGTAAAATCTTTGAACAGTATAAAAATGCTTTACAAAAACCTTTGATTTTTATAGATGAGGTGCATCGTTTAGCAAAAAATCAACAAGAGGTTTTGCTTCCTGTCATGGAAAATAATTCCGTCTTGGTGATAGGTGCTTCAACTGAAAATCCTTTTTATTCTCTTACCTCTGCAATTCGTTCACGTTCTATGCTATTTGAACTCAAAGCGATTACAAATAGCTCTTTAGAAGTATTGTTGCAAAGAGCGATGCAAAAAGAGTCTTTAACTATGGATGAGCAAACACAGGAGTATTTGGTAGCGACAAGTGGTGGTGATGCCAGAGCGATGCTTAAACTTTTGGAGTTTGCTTCAAATATAGAGACAAAGATAACAAAAGAGTTGCTCCAATCTTTACGCCCAAGTGCACTTGCAGCTGGAAGCTCTGAATCTGGTGTGCATTATGATCTGACTTCTGCATTAATCAAATCTATTCGCGGAAGTGATGAAAATGCTGCCATCTACTACTTGGCTCGCCTTATAGAGGGGGGAGAGAGTGCCGACTTTATTGCACGGCGTCTTGTAATTCTTGCAAGTGAAGATGTAGGCAATGCAAACCCTCAAGCACTTACTCTAACTACATCATGTATGACATCAGTAAGCAAAATAGGCTACCCAGAAGCGAGAATCATCTTAGCTCAAGCGGTTATTTACCTTTGTGCATCTCCAAAATCAAATGCATCTTATGAGGCAATTAATAAAGCACTTCAATCTGTTAAAGAGGGTACAATCTTAGAAATTCCTCACAATATTACACAGAATAATCAAGGGTACCTTTACCCACATGACTTCGGTGGTTATGTCTTTCAGCAGTATTTATCACAAGATTTACAATTTGTAGAGCTTAAAGAGATAGGATATGAGGGAAAAATGAAAGATTGGCTTCAAAATATAAAATAATTCAGAAAAGTTTTGCTAGTATAGTGTAATACCAGTGAACAAATAAGGATATTTTATGGACATTTCGGTTTCTTCAAACATAGTAACCATTACGGGCAATATCAAAACAGTAAATGATTTTCAAGATATAAAGACAAATATTGATGCAGTTGTTGCAAACAAAAAAAGTATTGTGGTGAATCTAGTTGATTCTCTCTCTATTACATCTTCAGTTATTGGATATTTTAACAAACTTGTGTTAAAAGACAAAATTGATTTAACACTTCGTGTAGGAAATGACCAATTGATAGAACTTTTAGAAGATCTCTCTTTAAAGAGCTTATTTAAAGCAAGGAAAATATAGAAATGAGTATAAAGAACAAATTAAATCTTATTATAGCGATGGTGTTGTCTTTCGCTTTTATTATTGTTGGCTTAACTATAGCTAATGCGATTGAGCAAAAAACAAAGATCACTCAAGCAAAAGAGTTAAATACATTATCGCAAAAATTGAGTTTATTAATTCATGAGACACAAAAAGAACGTGGTGCAAGTGCAGGTTTTCTTGGTTCTAAGGGGACAAAATTTGTTACTATATTACCAAAGCAGCGTTTGTTAACTACACAAAAGAACAAAGAACTTTTGATCTATTTAGATACTTTAGATCTTTCACAATTTTCACAAGAATTTAGAAACAAGATACAAGCTTTTGAAGACTATATGGGAAAAATTGAGCAAATACGAGCAAAGGTTGATTCTTTAAGCATAAGTGTGAAAGATGAAGTCTCTTACTATACCAAGATGAACAAAGAGATCTTAGATATTGTCTCTTTAACAGCAAAACTTGCAGATACTCAGGAGCTTGTAAAAGCACTTGATTCTTACACAAATTTTTTAAAATCTAAAGAGAGAGCGGGGATAGAGCGAGCAGTACTCAGTGCAACATTTAGTGCAGATAAGTTTGGCAAGGGGATGTTCGCTAAATTTATAACATTGATTGCTGAGCAAAATGCTTATATGGATTCTTTTTTAGCTATGGCTACTGATGAGTCAAAAGCTCTCTATACGAACACTATGAACTCTCCAATAGTAGAAGAAGTAAACAAGATGAGAGATATCGCTAAAGCCAAAGCGATCACTGGTGATTTTGGTATAGATAGTGTAGTATGGTTTCAAACAATCACTAAAAAGATCAATCTTTTAAAAAGTGTAGATGATGAACTGGCAAAGTATAACGACAGACTTTTGTCACGAGTAGAAGCTGAATCTAAAATGAGAACAATGATCACTCTTTTTGGATATATCACTTTCGCACTAGGTATTTTCATTGTTATCTTTTTTATCAGTAAGGGTGTCAATAAAAGTGTGACTAGTTCTTTAGAAAAAATCCAATGTGTTTCTAATAATTTAGACTTGACATGTAGTGTTGTTGTAGAGGGAAAAGATGAAATTTCTCAGATATCTCAAGCACTACATGTGATGATTGTCTCTTTTAAAGAGAGTGTATACAATACACAAGATGTCGCAAAAAGAACAACACAGGAGAGTATAAAACTAAGTGATGTTGTTGATACACTCGCAAACAATACGAAAAAAGAAGAGCTTAAAATTGTTGATGTTAATACACTTGTATCAGATATAGGAACAAAATTAGATACAGTGGAAGAATCTTCTATTACAGTAACAGAAGATTTAGACTTGACATTTAATGTGCTTGATGGTTTTATAGAAAAATTAAATGATGTTGTGGTTTCTATTGAAAAAGGTAGTGAGCAACAAGAGGATCTTGTAGAAAAAGTAGCTTCTTTAACAGAGCAAGCTAAAAATATTAAAGATGTTTTAGGTATCATCTCTGATATTGCAGATCAAACAAATTTACTTGCACTAAATGCTGCTATTGAAGCTGCTCGTGCAGGTGAACATGGACGTGGTTTTGCTGTTGTTGCTGATGAGGTTCGTAAACTTGCAGAACGTACACAAAAATCTTTAAGTGAGATTAGTGCAAATGTAAATCTAATTACTCAAAATGTTGTAGAGATTGCTGAAGAAACACACCAATCATCATCAAATATGCATGGTATTGCAACATCGGCACAAGAGCTTATATCATCATCTACTGAAACAAAAGACACCCTCCTTGTAACAAAAGAGAAATCAATAGATATGATGCATCAAAGTACATATATCGCTTCTAAAACAAAAAATCTTATGGAAATTATGGATGAGATTGTTGAGATATCAACTGAAAATGGAAATCTTAGAGTGAATGTTGAAAGTTCGGTAGATACACTTCGAGATGATGCTACTAAACTTCAAGAAGAGTTGAGTAAGTTTAAAATATAATGGAAATTGCAGATAATAAAAAGCTTGTAGAACTCAAAAAAAAAGAACAATATAACTCTTATCAAGAACAATTAGGTTTTGCTAAAGAGCTAAATATATTGAGAAATGATTTTTATTACCAGATGGATGGTGATGTAGATAGCTTTTTACTTATAGATTTTCTTTACCATCCTCTTGATACCCTAAGCGGTGATGCTTATACATCGAGAAAGATTGATGGGTTTAGAACTTTTTATCTTGTTGTTGATGGGATGGGAAAGGGGCTTTCAGCCTCTTTAACCTCTATGCTGATGACCTCATTTACTAATCATATCATTGATAAGATGATACAACATGATCATTTTGATCTTTATCTGCTTGTCCATGAAACCCTCCAGTACATCAAAAAAATACTTCTAGAAGAGGAAGCCCTCTCTATAGACTACATAGTGATAGATAGAGAAAACAATACTATAAACTATGCGAAGTTTTCTATGCCGCCTGTGCTGATGCAAACAAAAGAGGGTGAGGTGATTCGCATACGATCAAATAACCCTCCAATGTCAAAATACCAAGATGATTTTAAAGTCTCGAGTCATGAGATAAAAAATATAGAAAAATTTTTGTTTTATAGTGATGGTATAGTGGAAAATACGACAATCTGTGATGGTATACCCTATGCGGATTTTATAGAAGAAGATTTCAAAAACTCCTTTACAAAACGTGAGTTTATAGATAAAATGTACCAAAAAATGTCAGACCAAGAGGATGACTTTACCCTTACTTTTATTAATAGACTTGATTTTGATAGAGACTCGTGTATCACTAAAAAAGAGTTTAGCACTTCATTGCAGGAGGTGGAGAATGCAAATGAGTGGTATAGTAATGTATGGAATACTTTAAGTGATGATGCAAAAAAAACATATCAAGCAGGTGTTGTTTTTACAGAACTTTACATGAATGCTTATGAGCATGGAAACTTAGGTATAGATGCTTTTACTAAACATCAACTTATAGAAGAAGATACTTACATAGATACTTTACTACAAAAAGAGCAAGGTAATAGTAAAAAAATTACAGTGACACTTGATAAAGTGACTCATAGTTGCTCTACTTACATAGTAACAAAGATCACAGATGAGGGTGAAGGTTTTGATACTCAACTTCTTAGCGAAATCTTTAGAAATTCTCAAGCCTTTAATGGTCGTGGCGTTTTTGTTTCACGTAAAAACTCTATGGGTATCTACTATAATGTGAAGGGCAATACAGTGCTCTTTTTAAGTAAAATCTAATTATTACCCTCTTTTAGATACAATTTCAAAAATATTTTAGGATCTCATTATGTCAAAAAAAGCAGTCACAGATAAAGAAGCACTCGATTATCACCAGTTTCCACAACCTGGTAAAATCTCTGTAGAGGTAACAAAACCTGTAGCAACTCAAAAAGATTTGAGTATGGCATATACTCCAGGTGTTGCAGTGCCATGTTTAGAGATTGAAAAAAATCCTGACAATGCTTACAAATATACAGCAAAAAGTAATCTTGTAGCGGTGATTAGCAACGGTACAGCTGTTCTTGGTCTTGGAAATATTGGGGCACTTGCTTCAAAGCCTGTGATGGAAGGAAAAGGTGTTTTGTTTAAATCTTTTTCTGGACTTGATAGTTTTGACATAGAGGTAGATACGGAGAGTGTAGATAGATTTTGTTCTGTAGTTGCAGCAATTGCTCCAACTTTTGGTGGAATTAACCTTGAAGATATTAAGGCACCAGAGTGTTTTGAGATAGAAAAACGCCTTGTTGAAGAGTTAGATATTCCAGTGATGCATGATGATCAACACGGTACAGCTGTTATCTCTACTGCGGCTATATTGAATGCTTGTGAGATGACAAATAAAGAGATTGAAGATATCAAGATTGTTGTTGTAGGTGCTGGTGCTGCAGCGATCTCATGTGCAAGACTTTATCGTCATATTGGTGTAAAAAATATCTTAATGCTTGATTCTAAAGGGCTCATCCATAAGGGGAGAAGTGATCTGAATGTTTACAAACATGAGTTTGCTTGTGATACTTATCTTGAGCGTGAAAAAATCTTTACCGGAGCAGATGTAATTGTAGGTCTTTCTAGTCCTGGCTCTTTTGATGTAGATGATGTAAAACTAATGTGTGAGCACCCAATCATCTTTACCTTAGCAAATCCAACTCCAGAGATTATGCCTGAAGAGACAAGAAAGGCTCGTCCTGATGCAATCGTAGCAACAGGAAGAAGTGACTTTCCAAATCAAGTTAACAATGTTCTAGGGTTCCCTTTTATCTTTAGAGGTGCAATGGATGTAAGAGCGAAGAAAATCAATATAGAGATGAAGATAGCAGCAGCTCGTGCCTTAGCAGATTTAGCAAAAAAAGAGATTCCAAGTTATCTAAACGAAATTTATGGAAGAGAGTTAAAGTATGGTGCTGAGTATATCATCCCATCACCTTTTGATAAACGCCTTGTAGTTGAAATCTCATCAGCAGTTGCAGCAGCAGCAGTTGAGAGTGGTAGCTCTTCTATGAAAGATTTTAACCTTGAAACATACAAAGTAGAGCTAGCCAAAAGAGTAAAATAACTCTAGTGCCACTCTTGTATCTTCCCACTCATCTCGATGTGGGTTAGGTATAAACGCAGATCAAATTCCACTTGATGGTAGGTGTTCTGCATATACTCACATAGTTTATAAAATGCTTTGTTATGCTCTTTTTCTTTAAAGTGGGCTAGTTCATGCACCACTATCATCTCTAAAAAATCTTCTGGTACATTTTTAAACATCGATGCAATTTTAATCTCATTTTTTGCCTTGAGCTTTGAGCCTTGAACACGGGAGATAAAATGATGAGTGCCAAGAGCATTATGGATCACATTGATTTTTCCATCGTAAAGTGTTTTACTCAGGGGTGCTGACTTTTTCATAAAACTATTTTTTATATTTTGTGTGTAGTGAAAAAGTTTTTTATCGTTGGCAATAGAGTGTGCTGATGGGTATTTTGAGAGTAGGTAGGAGGTGAGCTTATTAGCTTCTATAAGTTTTCTTACCTGCTCTTGGGTATTTGGTGGATAGTGCTGGAGGTATTTGAGTTTCATTGCTCTAAGAGCTTAACAATGTCAGCTTTTATATCTTCAGGTTTAGTTGAAGGTCCATAGCGTTTCACAACATTTCCCTCTCTATCTACAAGAAATTTTGTAAAGTTCCATTTGATAGCATCAAATCCTAAAAAACCACCCTGCATTGTTTTGAGATAGTTGTAGAGTGGAGCTGTGTTATCTCCATTGACATCGATCTTGGCAAACATATCAAAATGAACATCATAAGTGCCTTGACAAAAGAACTTAATCTCTTTGTTTGTTCCTGGTTCTTGAGAGAGAAATTGGTTTGATGGAAAACCTAGTACCATAAAACCTTGCTCTTTAAACTCCTCGTAGAGTTTTTCCAAACCCTCATACTGAGGTGTAAAACCACATTCACTTGCGACATTGACAATGAGAAGTACATCCCCTTTGTATCGAGAGAGTGAAACTTTATTACCATCGATATCTTCCACTGTAAAATCGTATAGGTTCATTGTGGCTTCCTTTGCAAATAGTGCTCCAAGGAGGAGTAACAGTATGAAAATATGTCTCATAACTTAGAGGCTTCTTTATAAAATTTTTTTAAACCTTTTTGAGCCTTAGTATCTAAATCGTAAGAGATAAGCTGAAGGTATTTGAGTATCTCTTTTGGGCTTACATCAGTTCTAAGAGAAGCTGTTTTTAATATGTATTGGGGAATTTTAATGGTTCTTTTTAAAAACTTTTTCTCTATATGTTTATAATGCTTTTTATCTTTGTGAAAACATAAAAGTGCAAAAACAAAGGGGAGTTTATATCGTTGATACCACTCTTTTGCTAGATCTATATAGTCATCATTTTCTAAGGCATATCGAAGTGCTTTATCACCTATAAGTACCTCACCTTGAAGCCCTAAAATTTCTACTAGAACATTTGATGATGCAGATTCTTTGTCTTTTGTATTGGTTTGTGATGGAATGACCAAAACACTCTGTACCTCTTTTTTTGCAATGATGCCCAGTCCTACATGAGGGGTGTTTTTCGCACTAATGCTTGAGATAAATGCAGCATCAACACTACGAGAGTGAAAAGCCTTGTTTATCTTTGCAGGAACGCTACGTTTATACTCCATTGCCATCTTAGCAGAGGAGTGTTGGAGGTGGCGTTTCATAAATACATGAAAAGGGAGGAGGTTGAGATATTCTATTTTTCCAAAAATCATAGTGAGATTATACATTACTTAACTTATCTTAGATATAATTCATCCAATATTTTACAAGGGGTAGAGATGGTTAGAGTCGAATTTTTAGGACCTATACAAAAGCCAAGCTTAGAGTTGGAGATACAAAATCTCAATGAACTTGCAGCAGTTTTACAAGAGGATGCAGAGCTGAGTGAATGGTTGAAAAACTGTGCTGTAGCTGTTAATGATACCCTTGTGAGCTCTTTAGAAGCCC
This sequence comes from Sulfurimonas sp., assembly GCA_027063645.1. Taxonomy (GTDB): domain Bacteria; phylum Campylobacterota; class Campylobacteria; order Campylobacterales; family Sulfurimonadaceae; genus Sulfurimonas. The sequence continues at coordinate 39,768 of JAMORK010000042.1, read as the reverse complement.
CTTTGAAAGATGGAGATAAAATCTCACTTTTACCACCAGTTTGTGGAGGCTAGAGTTTGTTAGAATTATATGATGGCTCTTTGGATGTGCCAAAGATTTTAAAAGAGTGGTATGAGGCTGAAGCAACAAGTAATTATGGTGCTTATATCCCATTTGTTGGAACGGTAAGAAGCGAAGATGGTATAGATGGACTGAGTTTTGACATCTATGAGCCTATACTCAACTCTTGGTTTGATGCTTGGCAGGAAAAAGCTAAGGCAAAGGGTGCAATCATCAAGATGGCACACTCTCGTGGTGATGTGATGCTTCATGAATCTTCATATATTGCAGCAGTATTCTCTCCCAAACGCCGTGTCGCCTTAGAGTTTATAGATGAGTTTGTAGAGGACTTTAAAGCTTCTGCACCTATCTGGAAATACGACCTGCTTGATGGCAAAAGAGTCTATGCCGCAGATCGCTCAACACCAATAAAGGGTAGTGGACTACTCGCAAAGGAAAACTAATGAATCTTTTAGCTTATGAAACAAGTCAAAATATGCTCGATCTTCTTCAAGTGAATGCAAATAGATACGAGAGAGTTCCTCTAAGTGATTCTCTTGGTAGAGTGCTTTTTGAAGATATCACAGCGGAGTTTAATGATCCTCAGTTTCCAACTGCTTCTATGGATGGATATGCTGTAAAACATGAAGATTTAGCAAGTGGTGAGATCAAAGTGCTTGGTGATAATCCAGCAGGACATGATGAAACGCGAACGATTCAAAGTGGAGAGTGTATTAAAACTTTTACAGGCTCTATGATGCCTCATGGGGCAGATACTCTTATACAGATTGAAAATGTAACTTATGAAGATGGAAAAATCACCATCAACGAGAGTGTACCAAAAGGTTTTTCTGTTCGTCCTATTGGTGAGGGGTATCGTGAGGGTGATGTACTCATTAAAAAGGGAACTAAAATCACTTTTGCTGAGATTGGTGTGATGGCAGGACTCAACCAAGTGATGGTGAAAGTTTCTGTTCGTCCCCGTGTCGCAGTGATTGCAACAGGAAGTGAAATCCTTGATTTAGGTGAAAATGCAGATAACCCTGCACAAATTCGCAGCTCAAATAACTACACACTAGCAGCTCTTTTTGAGAGTGCCGGTGCAGAGGTGATTCAACTTGGTACTGCTCCAGATGATAGAGATGCAATCATGCAAACCTTTGAGAATGCACTCTCTTGTGCAGATATCTTGGTAAGTACTGGTGGTGTGAGTGTTGGTGATTATGACTTTGTCAAAGATATTGTTCCGCGTTTAGGGGCAAAGGTGGTTTACAAGGGTGTTTCTATCAAGCCGGGTCGCCATATCATGGTAGCACAACGTGAGGAGAAGTTTATTTTGGCACTTCCAGGATTTGCTTACTCTTCAACAGTGACAGGCATTTTGTTTGCTCTGCCACTTATAGCAAAGATGTTAGGTAAAGAGAAACCCTACACTATGGTTGCAGCAAAACTTCAAAGTGACTTTAAAAAACGCAGCCCTTTTACAGAGTTTACTGCTTGTAATGTTGTGGTAGAAGATGGTGAGTATTTTGTTAATTTTGAGGGTAAAAAAGTGGGAAGCTCCGCAATTTTGGTAAATATGCTTCACAACTCAGCCCTTATGGTCGCTGGAGAAGATGATAAATTTTTAGAAGCTGGAACCTATGTGAATGTAATATTATTGGAGAATTTTTAATGCAAAGTTATGCTATTGATGCACAAGAGAAAAAAGTAGAATCTAAAGAGATTCAGATGCAAGCAAATACAGTCTACTCATTTTTTAACTCGATTTTAATCGATGAGTTACTAACTCTCAAAGAGCATATTATCTATGCAGATGAAAATGCACTCTCAGAGGGAAAAACACCTTATTTTATAGGTGAACAGCTTGTTCTTGGTGATGTACTTATCTTAGGTCGTAATGGTATGGAAGATGTAGATGCTAAGATAGCAGAGGATGAATTAAAATCTTTAGTAAAGTTTGATATACCAAAATTCTACCAAGATGCTTTAACTCTCTTAGCTCAAAGTGATGTAAACCTCTATAAAACTTTTACACTTCAAAAAGATCAAGAAAATGTAACACTGAATCCTGAATGGGTACTTTATGCTTTTAATATGGCAGACGATAGAACGAAAGAGTACTTTTTAGAACATCTTCAAAAGAGACTAGATGCAAAAGAAGATGTGAATCAATATCTACAAAAAATGGCAGGATTAGCCCTGAACGCCGGATCTAAGTAAAATAAGTTCACTAGTATCTCACTTTTATATGTTATAATTCTTATTAATAATAATTATAAATAATATACTTAGGTGTTAAGTGAAAAAACAACTTTTTTTAAGCAATAAAGTAGAAGTATCCTTTTTTTTATTGCTCTTTGTTTCTCTCAGTTTTATGGTAAAAGTACAACTTTTTACCTCTTTTGATTCTGAAGTGTTTACAATTATTCAAGAGTATAAAACACCACAGATTGATGATTTTTTTACCTTTATTACAAAATTTTCTTCAACTTCAAGTGCCATTGTAATCTTTACTTTTATAAGTGTAATTCTATACAAAAGAAAAGATTTGAAAGAGTTGCTATTTGCTTTGTTTTTCTTTGTCTCTGCAGCAGGAGGAGCTTATATATTAAAATATATATTTGTAATTCCTCGTCCTTTGTCTGGTATTGATGGCCTTAGTGGATATTCTTATCCATCTGGGCATTCTGTTTTAGCTCTTTGTCTTAGCTTATTGATGTATCGTTTAGTACTTTCATCGATAAAAAATAGGATGATTTCCAATATATGCATAATGCTTTTATTAATATATGCTATTGTATCGATATCAGCACGTGTCATTCTTGGTGCACATTGGTTCTCTGATACCTTGGGTAGCATAGTCTTTGTGTTTTTTATTTATCACCTAATACTTGAAATAATGATGAAATTACCGATATATGAAAAACTAATTAAAATGGTAGAAAATGACAAATAAATTTTTATTATTAATTGGGATCTTTTTAAGCTTCTCTTCTCTTTTTGCACAAGAATTTTGTATTATTGCAAGTTCTGCACCCAAGCTTGATTTGAAAGAAAAAGAGAAGTTTCTTAATCAATACCCATCTGCAGTAATAGAAAAACAAAAAAAATACTATGTTTTTAAATTAGCTTCACATAAAAAATATAAAGAGATTAAAAAAGAACTTTCTCAAGTACAAAAGAGTTATAAACATGCATTTATTATAAATTGTCAAAGAGAGGTTTCTCAAAAAAAAGAGATTAAAAATATTCAAGTTCCTCAAAGACCTCTTTTAAACGAACCAAAAACTGCACCAATATACCAATCAGAAGAATCAGAAAAGTTTTTTCCATCAAGATCCTATGATCCTTTAGAATTTACTACATATCTTTCAGCTTTATTTGAATACAACGATAATGCAGAAGAGCTTTTTTACCAAAAAAAGATTGATTATTTATTAAATGAAATACAAAAAGATCGTTATAATTTTGACATCTATGTAGATGGGTATGCAAGAACGGGTCAGTATATATCTACACAACAGTTAAATATACCCAATGTACAAACGGGTGCATTTAAAGAGTCAGGTGTTGGTGTTGCACTTAATGCAAATAAGCTTCTATACGATGGACAGTATAGCCTTATTAATCATACATACGATATTTTAAATAAAAGACTCGCAGATATTACCGCATTGAATGCAAAAGAGAAGTTGGCTATTTTAGGTTTAAGCATATACTCCAATCTGTACACTTCTCAAGAAAAGCTTCGTATATATGAAGAGATATATGAGAAACAAAAATCGATGACTCTTATAATCTCTAAAGGTTATAATGAGGGGAAAAATTCATCATTAGACAATATAGATGCACAGAATGGTCTTTTTTCTTTACAAAGAGTAGTGCTTAATCAAAAATATATTCATGTGCATAATGAAAATATTTTAAAACATAGTATAAAATCTAAGGGTGAAAAACCTTATAAACTTTTTCAAGAGAAAATCAATTTTCATTTAGCTTCTTTAGTAGATCTACAAAAACAAGCAATTCAAAACAGTAGTGATATAGCATTAGAATCCAATAAATTAAAAATCAATCAAACAGATTTTATTGCACAAACAAGACGCTATTACCCAACTATAAATTTTCAGTCTCATCTTGGATATGGTACGGCGAATGATGCACTCTATTTTGAAAATATCAATACAACTGGAATGTCAACTTATTGGGAAGCTGGATTGACATTTCAAATTCCTATCTATAATCGTAAAGATATTATTTTAAATAAAGACAAAGAACTCAATGCTATTTTAAAACAAAAAAGTGTTTTATCTGCAAAATCGAGAGAAGTGTTATTGGCTATCGAATACTCATACAATTCTATTCAAAGATTTCAAGAACAAAAAGAGATACTTGAAAAACAGGTGGCTTTAGCAAGTAAAAAAATTATTATTGCTAAAGAGGAGTATTTTATAGGAACTGCACAATACAGAGACTACTCGAATGCTTTAACAAGTTATTTAAATTATACATTGCAACTCTTAGATCTTGAAGAAAATTACACAAAAGAGATGTTTATTTTAGGTATACTCACGGGAAAAAAAGAACTTTATGAGTAGAATAAAAATTGTTTGGACTGGTGAGGGAACATATCCCTATGTTACAGGTGGTGTAAGTACATGGGCTGATATTTTAATGCATGAATTAAAAAATATCGACTTTGTATTGATACCTATACAGATGCACCCTTTTGTAAAAGTGAAATTCAATATTCCCCCAAATGTTGTAGATATTATAAATGTTCCTTTATGGGGAACAGAAGAACCAATAGAATATATACGAAAAATTGAATTTTCAAAAATATACGAAGCAAAAATCAAAACACAAAATGAAAATCATATGGATATATTACGACCTATGATGGTATTGGTTCTTGATCATATTTATAGAAATAAAGAAGATTTAAATGGCTTAGGTGATTCTATTTATGAGTTTTATGAGTACTTTCAAACTTATGATTATTATGAAACTTTTAGAAGTGAAGACCTATGGGAGATATATAAAGAGTATTTTTTAGAACACTTTAAAGATACACAAGAGGATATCCCTAGTACTTTTGATATGATAGAGGGATTACGTTATCTTTATAGATTTTTTATTTCTCTGCTTCCTACTCTGCCTGAAGCTCATATTTATCACTCATCGGCAGCTGCATTTTGTGGGCTTTCTTGTATTATTGCTAAAAAAAAGTATGGAAGTAAGTTCTTACTAACAGAGCATGGCGTTTACATACGAGAGCAGTATTTAGCAAACTCAAGAAACCAAACGCCATATAGAACAAAAGAGTTCCTTATGGGGTTAATTACTCTTGTTTCTAAATTAAACTTTCATTTTGCAGATATTGTTTCTCCTGTTTGTGATTACAACTCACGATGGGAGAAAAAGTGGGGAGTAGACGAGGCAAAGATTCAAACAATCTATAATGGCATAGATACCAATGTATTTAAACAATTTGATGTAGAAAAAGAGGATGATAGACCAACTGTTGTGATGGTTGCTAGAATTGATCCTTTAAAAGATATTGAAACATATATACGAACTGCAGAGATTGTAAGGCAAGAAGTACCAAATGTCCTTTTTAAACTCTATGGACCTATAGTGGATGAAAAGTATTATCATATCTGTCAAAATTTAGTAGAGGAACTACAATTAGAAAGCAACTTCTCTTTTGCAGGTTTAACAAGTAGCCCTCAAACAGCTTATAACGAAGGGGATGTTGTTATGCTTACAAGTATCTCTGAAGCCTTTCCTTTTGTAGTTATTGAAGCGATGGCTTGTGAAAAAGTTGTTGTTTCTTCTGATGTTGGAGGAACAAAAGAGGTACTTGAAGATTATGGTTTTGTTGTGAAGCCAAAAGATTATCAAGAGTTTGCCGATAAAGTGCTTTATGTACTTAAAAATCCGGAGATTGCGAAAGATATGGGGATGGATGCTAGAGAATCTATACTCAATGGATTTACCATAGAAGATATGGTAGAGAGTTATGGAAAAGTATATAAAGATCTTTATATAGAGTTTATGAGTGAAAAGGGTCGAGAGTGGAGGTAGCTACAACTAGAGATCTTAGTGAGTTATATAAAAATATAACTCAAGAGAGAGGAAAACCACTTGATTTTTGGGAGATTACAGCACTTTTAGAAGTATATGGAATTAGAGATATCGATGCACAGCAAGAGTATGGTTTTGAAAATGTTTTTGAGATGGCAAAATATATGATGCAATATAGAGATGTAAAACAATACCCTACTAAATCTCTTGTAAATTTTGAAGATTTACCTCCATTATTTCTAAGAATGGTAAAAAACTATCTTCGTGGTTTAGCTTTTGCTATGCCAATGTTTGTACAAATATTTTTTACACTCTCCATAGGTTATGCAATTTGGTCAGGACTAGAGATGGACAAAACAAAAGCAACGGTAATTGCAGTTGGTACCTTTTTAGCACTTATAGTTACTGGAGCTTCTGCTCAAGCTATCGGAAGGAAGGGACTCTTTTACCTCAAGCAAGGGGAGGTTATACTTGCTGCCAACATAACAAGAAAACTACTTAGCATCGGGTATATACTTGTTTTTACTATTGGTTCTTTTCTTATATTGTTCAATATATTTTTTGAAATATTTCCAAGCTATTATTTTTTTATAATGGTTGCATTTTATTTTTTACTCTCTGTCTTATTCTTAAATATTGCCATTTACTATATGTTTGAAGAGTATAATACCATTCTTTTCTTCTTTATTTTAGGTGTTATTTTTACTTATATTTCACATAGTATTCTTAAGGTTCGTTTACCAGAAGCACAGTTTATATCTTTAGTTGTTTTAGATGCACTTATCATCTTTTTTACCTTTATAAAAATCAGGAATCTTAAAAGAAAAGATTTAAGTGCTGAGGGGGAGGGAACGCCAAGGGCTTCCATACTCTTTTATTCTCTTATCCCATTTTATCTTTATGGGTTTCTTTATTTTATTTTCTTAGTGACAGATAGAATGGTTGCATGGAGTAATTATATGGAGGCGAAGCCTTATTTTATTTGGTTTAATGTACCTTATGAATTAGGATTAGACTGGGCTCTTATTGCACTTGTTTTACTTATGGGTCTTACCGAAATCAGTATTCATGAATTTATGTATAGAATTAATGACTTGGTTATAAAGTATAAGTACTCTGAATATCAAGAGTTTAACAATAAAATTTATAGTTTTTTCAAAAAATTCAATCTGGCTTACTTAATCGTTTCTATAATTATTATTATTCTTACATATTATGCTGTATACTTATTAGACAAGTATATGGATTATGAGTTTACGAAAGATTTTTTCAAAAGTTTTACACCATTTATTTATTGGATAGCAGCTGTGTCATATGCTTTTATGGTTAATGGTCTTATGAATGTTCTTTTTATGTTTTCGTTCTCAAGACAAAATTTTTCACTCAAGGCAATTTTAACAGCTTCTGTAGTTAATCTTTTAATTGGTGTCGTATTAAGTAGAATGTTTGGTTTAGAATATGCTATTTATGGATTGTTGTTTGGCAGTATAGTTTTTTGGGCAATAAGCTTTTATTACTCTGTACAGATGTTTAAAAAACTAGAATATTATTATTATTCATCATTTTAAAATAAGGATTAGATTAGATATGAAAACATTGGCATTAAACTCCCTTCTTGTGGTATTTTTATCATTTACTATTGGATGCAGTACTCAGCAAGAAGTACAGCTAGAAGATAAAATCTTAACACCTGAGACAGTCGATATTTATGACATAACAGTAGATCATGTATATAGAAAAACTGACAATAGAGCAATACTTCTTAAGAAGTTTCCATTTATCTCAAATCAACCTATATTAGATTTTGATGGTAAGTTCTCTAATCAGTTCTATGATAAAATTCACTATAATTATTATGCTTCACATATTAAAGATGTCGATTTTTGGAAACTAAGAACAAACCCTTTTTCAGAAGATTTTATTTATGTCTTACCAACATGGGCAAATAAGTTTTTACATGTTTCAAATGATCTCTTTGAAGATATCGCATATAGCTATAATCTCTCACATAAAGAGCAAGAGATTCTTCAATGGTGGATTGGACAAGGTGGAATCTTTTGGGTAGAGGGTGGAATTTATTCTACAAGATATGATACATTTAAACATAGTGGCTACATTGATCCAAAGCGAATTAGTGAAAAAATTGCTTCAAAAAGTGCTCATCTACATTTCTTTGACAGAAAAGTATATACACATATCTACAAAAGTAAAAATATAGATCAAGTAAATTATGTTCCTTTAACACTTAAGTTCAAGCCAAAAAGTCCTATCCATTATTTTCAAGATATAAAAGACTTAAAGATAGATACAAACTACTATTTAGCCGCTGACTTTATAGCTGAAGGGAAAACCCTTTTATCAAATACTAAAGGATCTCCAATTGTTTCTATAATCCCTTATGGAAAGGGAGCCGTTGTATTTATTCGACCATTTGAATTTAAAGATAAAAGATATGATGGAGAGCTACTTCGTTGGAAACTTTTACGATACCTATTGGAAAAAGGGTATTTAAAGAGAGAGGCTATAGCAGTAGCACCTATTGTGGAAAATAAACCAATGATTCTTGAAAATCTGAATTTTGAATACAATTCAGCTAAACTTCTCAAGGGAAGTTTGCATGTGCTAGAACCAATAGCAGAGTATTTATTAGCGCATAAAGAAGCTACATTATCTCTTGTTGGCTATACAGACAATGTTGCTTCACAAAAATACAATAAAAGATTATCAGTGCTAAGAGCAAATGCAGTAAAAGAAGCTCTTGTTGATATGGGTGTAGATGCTAGACGCATAAGAGCTATTGGGTATGGTGAGTTTAATCCTATAGCTTCAAATAAACATGCAGAGGGAAGAGCTAAAAATCGTAGAGTAGAATTCACAATTCACAAAAGGTAGAGCAGTGTTCCCTCAAGATGTCTATTTTATTGATTTAGGCATGGTCTACTCTTTTGTTGCAAAAAACATCTGGTATGTAATGAAACTTTTGATGGTTTCTTATATGCTTTTTGTTTGGTTGCCAACAAAGATTTTTCCACAATCCCAAACCGTTAGCAGTGTTCAAAAATTAACTTTTAATTTTATCTATATGAGTGCATATATTGAACTTGTAATACCTTTATTGGTTTTTGTGAAAATTTTTAGTCTTATCTTTTTCCTTGTAGTACTTGTTGGAACTAGACTCGCCTTTGAAAAATTTTATTATCATAGAAGTATTCGTGAACTAGTACATAATCTTAGGGTGAAGCTTATGTTAAAATCATTAGATATTTTAGATGATCCTCAAGGATTTAAACAACAGGTTATCTCAAATATTAAAGAAAAAATACTCTTAATTGAGTCTCGCATTAGTTTTTTTACTCTTTCAAAAAAAGTTCTTTTTTATAGTGTTTTTACATATATCTTATCTATACTCATAACACGAGGGCTGATGAGCTACAGTGATCCTGTAAGTGATACTGCTCAATTTATGGAATGGGTGAATTATCTTCAACATAATAATTTATATGCAGACAATAAAACCTTTGGAGCAGATTTTTACGGTATCTCTATTATGATATTTTTTATCAATGTTTTTACAAATATTGATCCTATTATACTTTTTAGTCTCTATCCGTTACTTTTGCTTATTGCACTTTACATATCTATATATTATGTTATTAAAGACTTTAGTGATTCTAAATATACGGCTCTTTTTGGTGTTATTCTTCATGGTTTGATTTTTATGAGTCCAATGTCAAATTTACTTATAGGAGAGATTGTGACAACAGCCAATCCTCATATTGTAGATTTTTTTAATATGAAATTTTATATGCCAAGTTTACAAGAGGTGAAAACCCAAGGACATCTAGAGGGTTACTATACATACATAAGGTATGTATCTGGAATGGCATATGAGCATGCTTCCGTATTTGTTTTACTCAATGCTTATTTTCTTATAAAAGTTTTTAAAACACAATTACTAAAGTACCTTATTCTCTACTCTTTAACCTTGATGCTTGTTTTTATATTTCATGGGGGTGGGGCTATTGTACTTATATTTATAAGTATGCTTATTGCATTAAATGCACTTCTTTTTATGAAACTAAATTGGAGATTACTTACAAGAGGTACTATTGCTATTATCTTTGCTGCAATATTTGGTAACTTATGGATTCTTTCTATGATAAAGTATGGTATTCCTCAAGATTTTGGTGCAGCAGCTCCTATACTAGACAAACTTTTAGGAACTCAAAAAAATGTTGAAAATATTGCAAAAACAGGATTTTCTATAGTTTCTATTATCAATATTTCTAAGTTCCATCTATTGATGTTTGCTAGTTTGGCATTTGCCTTTATCATAGCATTTTTTTCAAAGAAAAGATTTTTGAACACTTCTTATTTATTGATAATTCTTGGAGTTTTTTTAATCTATTTTGGCCCAAATGCAGGTTTACCACTTTTAACAAAACAAGGCAGACTTATTGAGTACCTCTTTTTTGCTATGACTTTACTTGGGGCATTTTATTTTCATTATTTAATCCAAAAACCATTTATTTCTATATTTAAAAAATATGCAAATTCCGTATTACTTTTTTTAATGTATGTGATTTTCTTGTTTTTAGTACTTAGCACACCTAGATGGATTGATACAGAAGAGTTTTGGAAAAATATAAACCAAACGCAGTATACATCTATTCCAGAAATTATTATGAAAATTGATAAAGAGAATAGACCTTATAGCTGGACGGCTGTTGCCTATATTCAAACTTATGCTAAAATTCTAGATAAGGGTTACCATATAAATACACAAAACTTAATCCTTGATTATTCTCCAGCTGAGAAGTACTTAGCTATTCCAACAGAAAAGATATATATATTTGTAGAAAATTATCCAAATGCATATAAAGGGATGGAAGAATGGTTTTATAGATGGAGAGAAAAATTTCAAACTCAGTTAAAAAGCTGGTTAGCAATCTACCAAATGACACATGATAATATGAGGGTATATTATAAGACAAAAACAGTTACTGTTTACTCCATTGATAATCGGAATTATATACAATACTTAAGAGATAAAAAGAAGGAAAAAGAATGAGTTTTTTTGAGCAAAGTAGATATTATTTAAATAATATTCTCCCCGATATAATTTTATATAATTTAGATCAAATAAATACTTTTTTAGAACAATGGTGGTGGATTTTTGGGCTTTTTTCTCTCTTTTTCTTTTTCTTTATGCTCAATATTTTTAGACAAAAGGTTTATTTGGAAAGTAAAAATTTGGAGTTTAATACATTCTTACAAAAATTAAGCCTTCAAACACAGATAAAAGATGTTGAGAAAATTTTACTTGAAAGTGCAAAACTGGTGAATGCAAAGTATCTTGCTCTGTATGAATTAAGAGGCGAAACTTATATCTTAATAGAGACAAACACGAGCACTAACACTGATGTGGCTGCTCCCTTTAGAATAGGAAAAAAAGATATTGATGATTTTCAAAAAAGTGGTAACTATAAAGTGTACAGTATAGCAAATAGTAGTCAAAATCAGATGATGATGTTTTTTAGTTTTTATACATTTGATCTGAAACCTTATTATGGCTATTTTGATATTATGCTTACTTATTACGAACAGGTATCAAAAAGTTTTAATTTTAAAGGTGGCGAAACACAATCTAGTTTAGGTAAAAGCACCTCTAGTTCTCTTATGAAATTGCAGATGGATAAAAATCAATTTTTCAAATTTTTTATCTCATTGGTTATTAAAATTACCAAAGCAGAAGGTGTAAAGCTTTTTACTAAAGAGGGTGCACTTGTTTTTGAACAAGCTCCTAGTGAAAATGCTTCATTGAAAAAAGTTTTTTTTATTAGAAATACACCCTATAAGTTAGAGTTTTACGATACAAAACCTTTAAAACAAGAAACAATTACTCAGGTTGGTTCATTTTTAGATATGGCAGGTGGATTCTTAGTCAATACAGATTATGAAAGTGAAACTATTAAGAATTATCTCTCTTTCTTACGATTTACAAACGATGCAATTGAGTTAGAAAATCCTTACTACAAGAATCACTCCCTTATTGTACAAACGATCTCTGTAGAAATTGCCAAATCTCTTTTTCTTTCTGAAAAAGAGATTGATACAATTCAATTAGGTTCTTATTTACATGATATCGGAATGGTTGGAGACTTATTGGTAGCTATTGACAAAGAGGAGTTAGAAGAGCAAGATATGAATCTCATTAAGGAGCATCCTCTTATTGGTGGTATTATTGTAGAGCCTATTTGTCATCTGTATCCTATTGAAAATATTATAAAATATCATCATGAACGTTTTGATGGAAAAGGGTACCCTTTTGGATTGAAAGAGTCTCAGATTCCTTTAGATGCACAGATTGTTTCACTTGGGGAGTTTTATGTTGGAGTGACGAGCGATCGTTCTTATAAGGAGGGCAAAACACATGAAGAGGCAGTTGAGATTATTAAAGATTTAAGTAAAAAAATGTTCAATGCCGTCGTTGTAGATGCTTTTTTAGATATTGAAAAATCACTCAAAACAAAAATTATGAAAATTAAAGCAAAAAAGGATTAATGTGTCTTTAGAAAATGCAAAAGTTGCCATTGTCATACCTTTATATAATGAAGAGAAGGTGATACAAGGTGTTTTAGAAGAGTTGCAATCTTTATACCCCTCTTATTATATTGTTGTTGTAGATGATTGCTCTAGCGATAAAAGTTATGAGAAAGCTTCTTTAAAAGGTATATATATGCTAAAACATATTATAAACCTTGGACAAGGAGCTGCTTTACAAACAGGCTTAGAATATGCACTTACCTTAGGATGTGATTATGCTATCACTTTTGATTCAGATGGACAACATAACCCTTACGACATTGTGCCTTTTGTTGAGGCATTAGAGAATAATGAGGCTGATATCGTGCTTGGCTCAAGATTTTTAGGAAAAACTAAAAATATGCCTACACGAAAAAGGTATCTTTTACAAGCCTCAAGAATTTTTACTTGGCTCACGACTGGACTTTGGTTGACAGACTCACATAATGGCTTTAGAGCTATTCATATCAGTAAGTATCCAAATTTTAAGATTACTCAAAATAGAATGGCACATGCTTCTGAGATTATTAGTATTATTAAATCATTAGATATGAAATATATTGAAAAACCTTGTGAGATAAGATATACAGAATATACAATAGAAAAAGGTCAGTCAATGTGGAATAGTATAAACATCATTCTTGATTATTTTACTGGGAGTATAATGAAATGATAATTATTAAATTTTTTCTGATTAGTGTTCTTACTTTAGCATTTTTAATTTTTTCTTTTTCTTCAAAACTGAAAATTTTTCAAAAACTAAGTGTCCTTGGTGGTTATGCTCTTGTGTTTTTATTGATTTTAAAACCTGAATATTCAGATAGTATCGCTCATGTATTTTCGATTCAAAGTGGTACGGATCTTATTGTTTATATCGTTTTAGCACTAACGGTACTTGTAAATATTATTTTATATGTGAATCAAAAAAATCATAATCAAATGATTACGACCATTATTCGAGAGACTGCAAAACAAAATGCAAAGAAAATAGAAGATGAATAAGACCTTATTAACAAACTCTTTTGTAATGAGATTTACAAAAGCTCTCAATAAGCTTTATAATTATCCAAAATATATGGACTTTGTTGTTGTCCCTTCTATAACAGGTGCAAAAACATTAAGTTATTTGCCTTTGTTAAACTATACAGATAGACGAAGTGATAATATTGAAGATCTGTTAGAATTAGCTAAAGACAACGAGTATCAGATAAGAGCTTTAAACTTTGAGTATGATAGTTTTATAACAGATGATACAGTTACTATGAGAGTAAGTATTGAAGATAAAACAAGTGAAGAACTCTTCGCACAAGATGTAAAATCAAGATGTAGAAACAAGGTGAGAAATGCATTTAAAAAGTTTAATTTTTCAATGCAATATGGAAACAGATCTCAAGATATAGAAGATTTTTATACTATTTTCTCATCAACTATGTATAAACATGGCACACCACTTTTAGATAAAAAGATATTTTATAATTTAGTGGAGGAGTTTGGAGAAAATATCATCTTTTTTAACCTTTATGATGGGCATGAAGTTATAGCTACAATGTGTATTTTACTTGATGAAGAGATAGCTTGGTACCCTTGGGGTGGCGTTCGTAGTGAGTACAATAGTAAACTCGCAGGCTATCAAATTTATTGGGAAACACTTAAATATATTTGTGATAATACACAAAGTAAAATATTTGATTTTGGAAGATCCTCTTATGGGGGGAGCACTTATAAATTCAAATCTCAATTTGGTGCAAATCCAGTAAAGATAGATATCCACTCTTCACAAGAGATTGATATATATGCAAGATATTCTTTAGCTTCTGATATCTGGAAAAAACTTCCTAAAAAAATGGTTGACTTTATTGGTCCAAAACTTTGTAAATACCTGGTTGATTTATGATTTGGCTTACTATAGATGTCGAAGAAGTGGTAGATATGAATTTTAATGTTCAATGGAAGCAAGAACCAGCTATAAATTATGAAGAGTATATCGATACATTTATAAAGCTGAGTCGAGGGGAGAGTGCAACGGCATTTGTTTTAGGCAGTTTTGCTCAAAAATATCCTCATCTTGTTAAGAAACTTTTTCAAGCAAATATAGAAATAGCATGCCATGGCTATCATCATAATTTAGTTTATAAAGAAGATTTTGATACATGGGCATCAGATCTCCTAAAAGCTAAAAATTTGCTCCAAGAGATAATAGGTGAAAAAGTTTTAGGGTATAGAAGTCCAAGCTGGTCTATGCCTTTTGAAAAAAGATACTATGAGCATTTAGCAAAAATTGGGTTGAAATACTCTTCATCTTATTTCCCAATGAAAAATTATATGTATGGAAATAGCATAAATAAAACAAATCCTTTTGATATATATACAAATTTTGGAAAAGTTCAAGAGCGACCAATTCCAAAGTATATAATTCCTTTTAGTGGTGGTTTTTATCTGCGAGTCCTACCAACTTGGATACTTAAGATTTTATTTAAAAAAACAAAAAATCCTATACTGTACATTCATCCATATGAACTGATGCAAACAAATTTACTTAAAAGTTTTTTACAATATGCTGGGGTAAATATAGATTATATTTTAGCTTTTTATGCCTCTAGTTTTGCAAAAAATAAGATAGAAGATATTTTAAATGAAAAGTAAAATTTTTAATACAGTTTTACTTATAGCTATTTTTATCTATCTTCTTTATGATTTTGATATAGATAAAATCAATATATCAAAATTTTCTATTGTAGGTATTGTTCTTAGCTTTTTTGTTATTCTTGTATCTCAAATTGTACTTAGTATTCGTTGGATGAAGATGTCACTTCTCTCTTTTAAAGTCTCTTTTGAGACTATTATTGTTTCAAGTGCACTGAACATGATTTTACCTGCAAAATTAGGAGAGGTCTCAAAAGCCATTTATTTAAAGAAGTTTTATAACTATAGTTATCATAAAACTATCTCCATTATGTTTGTAGAACGTTTTTTGGATCTAATAATTATATTTTTACTTCTTTGTCTGTGGGCATATACCTATGTCTCAAATGAAATGGCAAAAAACTCTATACTACTTTTGAGTGTTTTAATTCTCTTAACAATTGTTTTTTTCAATACAAAATATGCACTAATACTTATTAAAAAAATACCTTTTAGATTTTTGAGGATCTATATACAAAAAATCTATAAAAGTGTACATACTCTTTTTCAAAAACCTTTATCGTTACTTTTTTACAGTCTTCTATTATGGTTAGTGTATTTTGCTTCTACTGCTGTTTTTTTCCTTTATGCAGTAGATTTCTCCCTTAATATCTCTATGATATTAGAACTATTTATCTTTTCTACTATTGCACTCTCTGTCCCATTAGCACCTGCTGGAATTGGCACATATGAGGCTGCTGTAGTTCTTTTTTTAACAGCTCATAATGTGAATGCAGAAGATGCTCTCATTGCTGCAACGATTTTTCATATACTTTTATTTGCGGTAGATTTTATACTGCTGTATATCTTTTTAATTACAAAAAAACTCTCCTTCAAGGAGCTTTTGAAAAAATGAGTCTTATTGTAAAATATAGTTTATTTCTTTTATTATTACTCTCTTCGCTAGAAGCAAACCAATTTTCTCTTGTATCAAAAGAAAATTATATAACAAGCAAAAGCCCAAAAATCACTGATTTAAAAGAGGTGAAAGGTGACTACCTTATTGCATCACCTTTTGCAAAAGGTGATGAACTCACTTGGATGAAGAAATTTAATATTGTTGAGTTAGGTAATGTAGAAGACAATAATGTCAATGCCACACTTCTTAAAAAGCAAGGCTTATTGCAAATACCACATCATATTGCTTATGATTGGATGCCAGCATTGTATTATTATACTGATGGTGAAAATAGAGATTTTGTTGAGTGGTTGTATCAGCACCGAGAAAAGACCACTTTAAATCCTGAGGGACCATTTATTCACTGTAAAGAGAATCATTACGATTGGTGTCGTGAGTATTACTACAATCTTGGTAATGAGGAACTCTTTGATAAACGAGTAGCTGATCTACTCAATAATATGCAAGAAAAAAAGTTTAATGGTATTTTCTTTGATTGGGCTCCAGCACAATATATTTTAGATAAACCATATAAAGAGATACTCAGCAATTTCAAAAAATTAAATCCTAAACTACAATATTTTGATCTTGTTGAAAAATTTTATAAAACACTCAAAAAGAAAAATATTTTTGTTGTAACAAATCAGGGTTTTAGACAAAAACAGTTTGTACTTCCTTATGTCACATATGATATGACAGAAAGCTACATCACAACTGATGTGACAAAAAAGATAAAATTGCAACTTCTTAATAAGGGTTGGGTAGATGAAATAAGTGTAACAAATTACTATCCTATTTATGATAATTCTCAGAGTATCGCAGATTCGTTAAAATTTATTGATATGCTTACAAAATACAAAAAAGAGTATAAAAAAGATGGTTTTAAAAATTTTATCTATTTAAATTATATTGCACCTGATTATGAAAAAGTGTATAAGAATCTACCTTTATACAAAGAGGTGAAACCTAAAAATGCTATCTATTTTAGTTATGCAATGGCAAAACTCACCAATAATTTAGTTTATGCAGAGATCCCAACAAATAGAAAATTAGAACGCGATGAGATTTACTTTTATGATTTAGGAGCTCCACTTGGGGAGAGTTACGAAAAAATCGGTACACTCGAAGGGTATATAAGATTTTATGAAAAGGGGTTTGTATTAGTTTGTGAACAATCTTCTGAAGAGTTATACTTGAAAATACAATCTCCCCATCTAAAGAGGGGTAGAACAATACTAGATACATACAGTAATATTTACCTAAAAAGCCAAAAAGAGACAACTGTAGTAGATCTTAAATTTCAAAAAGATATTTTTACACATAAAAATCTTCCCTTAGGAAGAGTTTATTTATATCTTTGATTGAATCTCTACGACTCTATCTCTTTTGTTATGCATAAAGTATTTTCTTACTTTATCTTGCCCCTCTTTTGTAAGTTCAAGTGTTACAAGTGCTCGCGTTCCCTCTTGTAGTATGTAATGATTGTTCGGGAGTTCAATATCTAAGGTCATATTTTTAAATGCAGGATCAACAATCGGGACAATACGGTTTACTTTCGCTTCAGTATTGTAAGGAGGCGATGTGACAAAGCTTATTTTAGCAATTTGACCAATATGAATAAATGGAAGCAAACCATTAGCAAAACCTGCTCTAACAATAACGGAATCAAGGTTTTCAATAATACACACTTTTTTATCTTCACTAACTGATTCCCCCTCATTTACTTGGATATCAACAATAAAACCATCAATATGAGCATAAGCATCGGCATGTTTTAGTTGATACTCCAGCTTTTTCAATTCAATTTTTTTAGTTGCTAAATTAGTTTCAAGTGTATTGAGTTTTTCGTAATCGGTACTATCTTTCGTTTTATTGTTGTAAACGGCATTAATGTAGTTTTTTTTGTAAGTGTTTTCTTCAAAAGATCGTACATAGCCTTGTGCTTTTAGCTTGGAAACTTTTTTTAATTCTTGTGCAGCCAAGTTTATAGCTTCTTTACTAGATGCATTATGGTTTCGTTTAAAATTATTTCTAATTTTCTCTAAAGATGCAACTTCAATTTTTTTATTTTGAATATCTAGTTTGATAAGCTCTTTATCTAAAGAGTATAGAATATCACCCTTTTTTACCCTGTCACCATAAGTAATATAAAGTTTTTTTATCTTTCCTGCAACAGAAGCAAGGACATCTTCGCGTTTACTAGGGTATACAGCTGCTTCGATACGTATACTTACATTTTGGTCTTCTATTTTTAATGCTTTTTCCTCTTGAGATTTTGCACAACCTGTAAAAATAAGAAGGGTAACAACTAGACAATATTTTATTAAAGAATATATCATTTTTTTCTCCAAGTTTTAGTTTTTAGTATAACCGTTAGGGTTGTTCGATTGCCATCGCCAACTATCTTCACACATCTCATCAATACCTTTTGTCGCTTTCCAACCAAGAACCTCTAAAGCATAACTGGGGTCTGCAAAACATTTGGCTATATCACCGGCACGACGTTGAACTATTTTATAAGCAACTTTCTTGCCACTAGCTTTTTCAAATGCTTTGACCATATCTAGTACAGAGTAGCCGTTTCCTGTTCCAAGGTTCACTGTAAGTACCTCTTTGAGAGAGTCTATTTTTTGTAGAGCTTTTACATGCCCTTGGGCTAAATCTACCACATGTATGTAGTCTCTCACCCCTGTTCCATCGTGAGTATCGTAGTCTCCACCAAAAACACTAAGCTCGTCGCGTTTACCAACGGCTGTTTGAGCGATAAAAGGCATAAGGTTGTTTGGTATTCCATTAGGATCTTCCCCAATCGTACCAGATTTATGTGCACCGACAGGGTTAAAATAACGAAGAAGTATTACTTTCCAATCATGGTCTGAAGTATAAAGATCACGAAGAATCTCCTCATTGAAAAGTTTTGTTCTTCCGTAAGGATTTGTAGCAGAGAGTGGAAAATCTTCTTTTATAGGGGTTGTATGAGGATCACCATATACCGTGGCAGAAGAGCTGAAAACTATCTTTTTACAGTTGTTTTTTCTCATGATATTACAGAGTACTATGGTACCATTGATGTTGTTATCATAATACTCAAGAGGTTTCTCTACTGACTCACCAACAGCCTTGAGCCCTGCAAAATGAATAACAGAATCAATCTTATAGGTATCAAAAACAGACTGTAAATCGTTTGCATTACGAATGTCACCCTCAACAAAGGCTATCTCTTTGTTAATTATCTTTTCAACCCTTTTTAATGATTCAAGTGAAGAGTTGCAAAAATTATCGAAAACAACAAAATCAAAACCCGCTTCATGTAGTTCAATACATGTGTGTGAGCCAATATAACCAGCTCCCCCTGTTACTAATATCATTCAACTTTCCTTAGTAAATATTGTTTTATTATACATAATATTTACTTAGAATAATCCTTGTTGCAGAGCTTTAAGTTTAAAACTACGACGATGTATTGGGCAGTAACCATGCTCTTTTATCATCTCTATATGAAGTTTTGTTCCATACCCTTTATGTTTCTCAAAACCATACTCTGGGTATTTTTTTGCATCTCTTATAATATTTCTATCGTGAATAACTTTAGCTAGTATAGAGGCAGCACTTACTTCAGCAATCTTTCCATCTGCTTTGACCATGGTATTAAGGTTACTTACTCCAAAGGTGGTGTTCCCATCAAAAAGATACTCATCTGCTTGTAGATTTTCTTGAATCTCTAAGAGTGCTCGTGTCATACACTTAGAGATACCCTCATCATCAATCTCTTGAGGGGAGATTACTACGATATGGTTAAGTGTGTTAGGGTGTATCTGCTTATACATCTCTTCACGGCGTTTTTCACTTATCTTCTTAGAATCATTAAGCCCATCTACTTTAATCTGCTTGTTAAATATACATCCAGCAACCACTAAGTCACCAGCACAAGGTCCACGCCCAGCTTCATCTATGCCACATAAAATACCCATCTAATCCCCCAAAGCCCAAATATCAAAAGGGATTATAGCAACACTTGCTAGTGGATGCGATAAACCTCCCTCTTTATTCATACTCACGGCAGTGATCTTTTTGATAGAATGGGTAAAGATAAATGCTTCGATACTCTCCAGCTTTTGAAATAAACGCCGCTCATCTGCAAAAGGTTTACATAAAATAATCTCATCAGTATTGGGAAGGTAAAAGTCTATCCCATCTTCATAGTAACACTGAGTACCCGATTTTAAAAGCTCTAAAAAGATCATATTTTCAAAAAGCCGACCAAAGTTTTTCTCTACACTTAGAGCACTCTTAAAAGAGGTATCGCAAAGGTAGACTTTTTTTGTAGCTTTAGAGTGATTGAGCTTTTCAAGAAGATGAATATAGTTTTTTTCTTGAAGATTCTCAAATGATTTATATAATTTATCTTTAGATATTTTACGAATAACTTTGAGTCTTTCATATATAGTATAGGCAGAGAGCTTTTGACTCATCATCTTTGCACACAGCATCATGATGTCAAATTCTACATCATCAAGAGTATTTCTAATCACTTTTTGTAAAAAGAGATTTCTCTCATCTGCATAGATCTTATGCATTACAGGAAGACCACCTAATTGAAAGAAGTGGTTGAGTGCTGTGGAGTCATACTTATGTTCATAAGCTAAAAACTCCTCATAATCGAGAGGGTAGAGTTGTAATTTCTCTAGATACTCTAGATCATAATCAATCTCCGAAGCGATAATAAGTTGTGAGACATTGACAAATTTAAACTCCGGATTGTAGTTATCAAGCACAAGTACATCTATCTTGTTTTTATTACAAAAGGAGAGTAGGGAGGCATTGAGTTTTTCAACATCGATACGAACATCATTACAATCTATATAAATATAAGAACTTTTTTTAAGCCCCAAGAGGTAATGTTTAATGATTTTCGTCTTGCCGCTTTGTGATATACCTGTAATCTGATACGATTTTTCATCTATAAACAGTTTTCTAAAGTGGTATTTTTCTAAATGTATCTCTGTTTTATACAACTCTTCGAGTAAAATTTCCATATTTTTCCTAAATTTTAACTACTCAAATTATAGCACTTCCTTTTTAAAAGGAAATAAATTTTACTAAAAATCAAAAAATACCCCCTAAAACCTTGAATATATACAATAGATTGGGTAAAATTGCGCTCCCTTAAATAGTTGGGCTAGGATCCAACGAGTTCTTTAGAAGGAAAATTATGGAAAAAATTCGTTTAAAATTGAAAGCTTACGATCATCGTGTACTCGATAGATCAGTAGCATCAATCGTAGAGGCTGTAAAACGTACTGGCGCGGTAATCCGTGGTCCAATACCTTTACCAACAAAGATTCGTAAGTATACTGTTCTTAAATCAGTTCACGTTAACAAAAAAGCTCGTGAGCAATTTGAAATTCGTATGCACGCTAGAATGATCGACATCGTTTCTGCAACACCAGAGACAGTTGATTCATTAATGAAACTTGATCTTGCACCAGAAGTGGACGTTGAAGTTCGCTCTATGGACAAATAGGAGTAACCAATGGAATATATTGTTGAAAAAATCGGTATGAGCCGTACTATCACAGTTCCTGCAAAACCAGTTACTCTTTTAAGAGTTCTTGATGCTAAGGTATGTGAAGTTAATGATGGTAAAGCTATTGTTGCGTATAACAGTGGTAAAAAAATGAATAAAGCAATTGAAGGTCAACAGAAGAAATATTCTCTTTCTGCTGAGTTTAACCGTTTCGTTACATTAGATGTAACAAATACTGAAGCTGGTGATTTAGATTTAGCTCCACTTGCAGAAGCAAGTGTACTTAAAACTACTTTCAACACTAAAGGTCGCGGTTTCTCTGGAGCTATGAAAAGATGGAATTTCGGTGGTGGTCCTGCATCTCACGGTCATAGATTTGGTCGTAGAACAGGTTCTATCGGTAATGCTGAGTGGCCAGGTCGTGTAATGAAGGGTAAGAAAATGCCTGGACAATATGGTAACACACAAAACTGTGTTAAAAATGAGATCGTTAGTTTCGATGCTGAAAACAAAATCATTGCGGTTTTAGGTTCAGTAAGTGGTGCTAATGGTGCTCTAGGTCGTGTAAAGGTAGCTAAATAATGAGCGCAATCGTTTTAAATGATAAAATGGAAAAAGCATCTGAGTTAGCATTACCAGAGTCATTCTCTGGAATTAATCCTCATAACCTTTACCTTTATGTAAAGTCTGCTCAAGCTGCACAACGTGCAAATACAGCAGTAACTAAAGGTAGAAGTGATGTGCGTGGTGGTGGTAAAAAACCATGGGCTCAAAAAGGTGGCGGTCGCGCTCGTGCTGGTTCACGTCGTTCTCCTATCTTCGTAGGTGGTGGTAAAGCTTTTGGTTCACAAAACAACCGTAACTACGATTTAAAAGTGAACAAAAAGCAAAAGAAACTTGCTCTTAACTTCGCTTTAAATGAGCATGCACAAAATGGTACTCTTTTTATAGTTGATAACATTGAAATTGCATCTGGTAAAACTAAAGATGCTGCTGCAATGTTTAAAGCTCTTAACCAAAGAGATACTCTTTTTGTTAAATCTTTATTAGATGAGCCTACATTCTTAGCGTTTGAGAACCTTCATCAAACATATGTTGTAGAGTCTAATGAATTAAACGCATACTTAGCTGCTAACTATCGCTCTTTAGTGATAGAAAAAGCTGTATGGGAAACTTTAACAAGTGAGGCTAAGTAATGGCTGATATTACAGATATTAAATCTATATTATATACAGAAAAGACTCTTGGTCTACAAGAAGATGGTGTTATCGTTGTTCAAACTTCACCACGTATGACTAAAACAGGTCTTAAAGAGGTGTTTAGAGAGTATTTTGGAATTATTCCTTCAAAAATCAACTCTTTAAATCAAAACGGAAAAACTAAACGTTTCCGTGGTGTACAAGGGAAGCAAAATGACTTCAAAAAGTTCTATGTAACTTTACCTGAGGGTGCACAAATAGAAAGTTTGGCGGTATAAGATGGCAATTAAAACTTATAGACCGATAACTCCTTCACGTCGTTTTTATACGAATGTTGATAGTTCAGATATCACTGCTAAAGCTAGTGTTCGTTCATTACTTGTAAAACTTCCACAACATGCTGGTCGTAACAATAATGGTCGTATTACATCTCGTCATAAGCAAGCGGGTGCGAAAAAACTTTACCGTATCATCGATTTCAAACGTAACAAGTTTGATATCCCTGCAACAGTAAGCGCAATCGAGTATGATCCATACCGTAACTGTCGTATCGCACTTATCACTTATGCTGATGGTGAAAAACGTTATATCATTCAACCAAAAGGTTTGAATGTTGGTGATAAAATCCAGTCTTCTGCTGAAGGTCTTGATGTTAAACCAGGTAACACTATGAAACTTAAAAACATCCCAGTGGGTACATTAATCCACAATATTGAGCTTAAAACTGGTAAAGGCGGACAAATGTGTCGTGCTGCTGGAACATCTGCTCAAATTATGGGTCGTGATGGTAAATATGTATCTTTACGTATGCCTTCATCTGAGATGCGTTTAGTTCTTGGTGAGTGTTTAGCTACTGTTGGTATCGTTGGAAACGAAGAGTTTGGTAACATTGTTATCGCTAAAGCTGGTCGTCAACGTCATCTTGGTATTCGTCCACAAACTCGTGGTTCTGCTATGAACCCGATTGATCACCCGCATGGTGGTGGTGAAGGTAAAACGAACTCAGGTCGTCATCCAGTTACTCCTTGGGGTAAACCAACGAAGGGTGCTAAAACTCGTCGTAAGAAAGCAAGTGATAAACTTATTATTACTCGCCGTAAACCAAATGCTAAAAGGGTAGGTTAATAATGGCTCGTTCAATTAAAAAAGGTCCATTCGTAGATGGCCATTTAATGAAAAAAGTTGAAGCAGCAAAAGCTAGCGGAGACAAAAAACCTATTAAAACTTGGTCAAGAAGATCTATGGTTCTTCCTGAAATGGTTGGGTTAACATTAAATGTTCACAATGGTCGCCAATTCGTTCCTGTATATGTTACAGAGAATCATATTGGTTATAA
Organism: Sulfurimonas sp.; assembly: GCA_027063645.1. Lineage (GTDB taxonomy): Bacteria > Campylobacterota > Campylobacteria > Campylobacterales > Sulfurimonadaceae > Sulfurimonas. Next base: position 15,412 of record JAMORK010000042.1, on the reverse strand, counting down.
ACTTGGTGAATTCGCACCAACTCGTACATTCAAGGGCCATAAGGGCTCTGTTCAGAAGAAAGGTTAATCATGGCTAGAGCATTATTGAAATTTATCCGTGTTTCTCCGATTAAATCTCGTCTTATTGCAAGAGAGGTTCAAGGTATGAATGCTGAAGAAGCTATGGCAGCTTTAGAATTCACTCCAAACAAAGCAGCAAAAATTATCTCTAAAGTTATTGCATCTGCAGTAGCGAACAGTGGTAGTGAAGCTGAAGATTGTGTTATCACATCTTGCCGTGTTGACAATGGTCCAGTTCTAAAACGTTTCCGTCCACGTGCTCGTGGTATGGCTTCTGGAATTAGAAAACCAACAGCACATATCTTAGTAGAAGTAGAGGGTAAATAGTATGGGTCAAAAAGTTAATCCTATTGGTTTACGTCTTGGTATCAACCGTAACTGGGAGAGCCGTTGGTTCCCTAACTTTAAAACAGCTCCTGCTGCTTTAGGTGAAGATCACAAGATAAGAACATTTTTAAAGAAAGAACTTTACTATGCTGGTGTTTCTAACATCATCATTGAAAGAACTGTAAAACGTTTACGTGTTACTATCGTAGCTGCTCGTCCTGGTATCATTATTGGTAAAAAAGGTGCGGATATTGAGAAACTTAAAACTTCTCTTCAAAAGCTTATCGGTAAAACAATCTCTGTAAACATCAAAGAAGAGAAAAAAGCTCAAACTTCTGCACAACTTGTTGCTGAAAATGTAGCTACTCAACTTGAGCGTCGTGTTGCTTTTAGACGTGCTATGAAGAAAGTTATGCAAGGTGCACAACGTTCTGGTGCTAAGGGAATTAAAGTAGCAGTTGCTGGTCGTCTTGGTGGAGCTGAAATGGCTCGTACTGAGTGGTATTTAGAGGGACGTGTTCCACTTCATACTCTTCGTGCTAAGATTGATTACGGTTTCGCTGAAGCTCACACAACTTACGGTATCATCGGTGTTAAAGTATGGATCTTCAAAGGTGAAGTACTTACTAAAGGTGTTCCAGTAGAAGTAGCTGAAGAGAAAAAAGAGCGTCGCGGAAAACGTGCTCCTCGTCGTGAAAATAGTGAAAAGGCTGAATAATTATGTTAATGCCAAAAAGAACAAAATATCGTAAAGTAATGAAAGGTCGTAACCGTGGTTATGCTCGTTCAGGTTACAAATTAGCGTTTGGTGACATTGCATTTAAAGCTGTAGAAGCTGGTCGTATCAACTCTCGTCAGATTGAAGCGGCTCGTATCTCTGCTACTCGTCACATTAAAAGAAATGGTAAGATTTGGATTCGTGTATTCCCTGCTAAACCGTTAACTGCTAAGCCTCTTGAAACTCGTATGGGTAAAGGTAAGGGTGCAGTTGACCAATGGGTAATGAACATTAAACCAGGTCGTATTATATTTGAAATGGCTGGTGTTCCACACGATATCGCTCGTGAAGCACTAACTCTTGCTATGCATAAGTTACCATTCAAAACAAAAATAATCACTGCGGAGATGAACAATGAAATATTCTGATTTAGCAGGAAAAACTTCAGCTGAACTTCAAGCTATGCTTAAAGAGAAAAAGACTGAACTTTTTACTTTAAAAATTAAACAAAAGATGATGCAACTTCAAAACACTAGCGAACTTCGTGTTGCTAAAAAAGATATTGCAAAAATCAACACTGCACTTAGTGCAGTAGCGAACTAGGAGCCGAGCAATGACACATAAACGTGAAATTCAAGGTAATGTTGTAAAAATTGCAGGTGACAAAACGGTAACTATCGTTGTTGAGCGTCGTGTAATGCACCCTCGTTACCACAAAGTTGTAAAACGTTTCAAAAAGTACTTAGTACATGATGAGCGTAATGAAGTTAAAGTTGGTGATGAGATTATTGCAATCGAATGTCGTCCACTTTCTAAGACTAAATCTTTTAGACTTAAAACAGTAGTATCAGGAGCTAAATAATGATCCAAGGTTTTACTCGTTTAGTAGTAGCTGATAATACAGGTGCTAAAGAGATTATGTGTATTAAAGTGCTTGGTGGTTCTAAGCGTCGTTATGCATCAGTGGGTGACGTTATTGTTGCTTCTGTTAAAAAAGCGACTCCAACTGCTAAAGTTAAAAAAGGTAAGGTTGTTAAAGCTGTTATCGTTAGAACTCATAAAGAAGTTCAACGTGAAAATGGTTCATTAATTCGTTTTGATGACAATGCAGCTGTAATCCTTGATGACAAGAGAGAGCCAATCGGTACTCGTATTTTTGGACCTGTTGGTCGTGAAGTACGTTACGCTGGTTTCATGAAAATTGTATCTCTTGCGCCGGAGGTTGTATAGATGGCAAAGTTTAATTTCAAAAAAGGTGATACTGTAGAAATTATCGCTGGAGATGACCGTGGAACTAAGGCTACTGTAGTTGCAGTTATGCCTAAGAAAAACAAGGTTATCGTTGAGGGTTGTAAAATAGCTAAGAAAGCTGTTAAACCAACTGAAGAGAACACGAAGGGTGGGCATATCAATAAAGAGATGCCAATTGACGCTTCAAATGTACGTAAAGTGGAGGCATAATTAGATGGCACGCTTAAAAGAAAAATATTTAGGTTTAAAATCTGAATTACAAGCTGAATTAGGGATCAAAAACCCTATGCAAACACCAAAAGTTGAGAAGATTATCATCTCTGTTGGTGCTGGTTTTGCAATGAAAGATAACAAGCTTATTAAAAACATCGAAGATACTATTACTAAGATTGCTGGTCAAAAAGCATCTACAGTAATCGCGAAAAAATCTGTTGCAGGTTTTAAAGTTCGTGAAGGTATGCCAGTTGGTATCCGTGTAACTCTTCGTGGTGAAAATATGTATAACTTCTTAGATCGTCTCGTATCTATCGCACTTCCACGTGTGAAAGATTTCCGTGGTGTTCCAAGAAATGGTTTTGATGGTCGTGGTAACTATAACTTCGGTCTTCAAGAGCAACTTATTTTCCCTGAAGTATCTTATGATTCAATCATGCAAATTCATGGTATGAATATCACTATGGTTACTACAGCTGATTCAGACAAGGCTGCGTTTGCTCTTTTAGAGAAAATGGGTATGCCTTTCACTAAAGGGAGCAACTAATGGCTAAAAAGTCTATGATCGCAAAAGCGGCAAGAACACCTAAGTTTAAAGTACGTGGATACACAAGATGTCAAATCTGTGGTCGTCCACATTCAGTACTTCGTGACTTTGGTATCTGTCGTATTTGTTTTAGAAAAATGGCAAACGAGGGATTAATCCCAGGTGTTAGAAAGTCTTCTTGGTAGGCATTTGCCTCCAAGTGGAAACTCCTAACAATAGCAAGTGCATAAGCACTCACATTAAGGAAAAATAATGGCAATTAATGATCTAGTATCAGATGCGTTAACACGTGTTCGTAATGCGGGTATGAGAAGATTACCTGTTACAACTCTTGTTCACTCTAAGAGTGTTGAAGCTGTAGCAAATATCTTAGTAGATAAAGGTTACTTAGAATCTTGTAACGTTATCGAAGATGGCGTTAAAAAAACTATTAAAGTTGTACTTAAATACAACGAAGATGGTAAAAGTGTAATCAATGAAATGAAAAGAATTTCTAAACCTGGTCGTCGTGTATACCAAGGTAAAGAAGAGATTAAACGTTTCAAAAATGGTTACGGAACTATTATTGTAAGTACATCACATGGCGTTCTTCCAAATGACAAAGCATATGAGCTTGGCATTGGTGGTGAAGTTATGTGTACGGTTTGGTAGGAGTATAACATGTCAAGAATTGGAAAATTACCAGTAGATTTTGGTGCAGACATCAAAGTGACTACAAATGGAAATGTTATTACTTTTGCTAAAGGCAAAAATAGTGTTGATTTAGATACAAAAGGTAATGTAACTTTTGAAGTAGAGGGAACAACTTTAACTTTCAAAAACTTATCAGATTCTCGTGAGCATAGAGCTTTCTGGGGAACTTATAGAGCATTATCTCAAAATATCGTTGTTGGTTTAACTACAGGTTATACAAAACAACTAGAGATCAATGGTGTTGGTTATAGAGCTGCTGTTAAAGGTAAAGTTCTTAACTTACAACTTGGTTTTTCTCATGATATTAATTATGATTTACCAGATGTAATTGAAGCTAGTGTTGAAAAGAATGTTATTACTCTTAAAAGCCATGACAAGCAAACACTTGGTCAAGTAGCTGCTGAGATTAGATCATTCCGTCCACCAGAGCCGTACAAAGGTAAAGGTGTTAAATACATAGATGAGCATATCGTGCGTAAAGCCGGTAAAACAGCTAAGAAATAAGGGAGGAAGATAAAATGAATGCTAAAGTATTAAAAAGCAAAATTGCGAATCGTTTAAAACGTAAGCGTCGTATCCGTGCAAAAATATCTGGTAGTGCTACACTTCCTCGTGTTTCTGTATTTAAATCAAACCGTTACTTAAGTGTACAAGCTATTGATGATGTTACTGCAACAACATTATGTGCTGCGTCATCTAAGTCAATCGGTAAAAGTGCAAATAAAGAAGGTGCTACTGCATTAGGTGAAGCATTTGCTGCAACACTTAAAGCTGCTAACATCAATGAAATTGTATTTGACCGTAATGGTTACCAATATCACGGTGTTATCGCTGCATTTGGTGACGCACTTCGTGCAAACGAAATTAAGTTTTAGGGGCTAAGATGGAAATCAATAGAGATGATTTTGAAGAATCAATCGTAAACATTGGTCGTGTAACTAAAGTTGTTAAAGGTGGTAGACGTTTCCGTTTTACTGCTCTTATCGTAGTTGGCGACAAAAACGGTACTGTTGGATATGGCGTTGGAAAAGCGAAAGAAGTTCCAGATGCAATCCGTAAAGCAGTTGATAATGCTTTTAAAAACTTAACAACTGTTAAGATTAAAGGTTCAACAATTGCACATGATATTGAGCATAAGTACAATGCGTCTCGCGTTTTACTTAAGCCAGCATCTGAAGGTACGGGTGTTATCGCCGGTGGAGCTGCTCGTCCAGTTCTTGAGCTTGCAGGGATCCAAGATATCCTTACAAAATCAATCGGTTCAAACAATCCAAACACACTAGTACGTGCTACAATTGAAGCACTATCTCGTATTAAAGGATAGGGTATGGGTATTGAAAACTTAACACCTGCAGAAGGTTCAACTCACTCTCGTAAGAGAGTTGGACGTGGACAAGGTTCTGGTACTGGTAAGACTGCAGCTCGTGGTCAAAAAGGTCAAAAATCTCGTTCAGGTTACAAAAGAAAAAGAAACTTTGAGGGTGGTCAACAACCACTTGCAAAACGTATGCCTAAAATTGGATTTACTTCACGTTTAGTAAAACCATATGTAATCAACGTTGAGCGTATCAAAGCTGTTGCTGAATTAGAAGAGATCACAATGGAAACAATCCGTTCTGTTCACAAAGTTGCAAATTCAGTAGCTAAAATTAAACTAGTAGGAGCTACTGCGAAAGATTTAGCTTCGAAAATTAAAGACGAAAACGTTACAACAACAGGTAACTAGTTGTGAATAAAAATCTAGTAAATAAGATACTTATTACTATCGGTTTTTTATTTATCTATCGCCTACTGGCTTATGTGCCAGTACCTGGCGTAGATACAGCTGTTATAGCTTCATTCTTCGACTCACACCAATCAGATGCATTAGGTCTTTTTAATATGTTCAGTGGAAACGCAGTACAAAGACTTTCAATTATTTCACTCGGTATTATGCCTTATATCACTGCTTCAATTATTATGGAGCTTTTAGCTGCTACATTTCCAACTCTTGGTCAAATGAAAAAAGAGCGTGATGGAATGGTGAAATATATGCAAATTATCCGTTATGCAACTATCGTTATAACAGTGATTCAAGCGATTGGTGTTAGTGTTGGACTACAAAGTCTAACTGGTCCTAGTGGTAATAGTGCAATTCTTGCAGACCATACTACATTTATCATGCTCTCAGCAGTTTCTATGCTTGCTGGAACTATGTTACTTATGTGGATTGGTGAGCAGATAACTCAAAGTGGTATTGGTAACGGTATCTCTTTAATTATCTTCGCAGGTATCGTATCAGCAATCCCTAGTGCTATTGGTCAAACAATCACTATGGTAAATACTGGTGCAATGAGTTTCATTACAGTTATCGCTATATTAGCCTTAATTTTAGGAACTGTTGCAATTATTATCTATGTTGAACTTGGTGAACGTCGTATTCCAATTACATATGCTAAAAAGACAATGATGCAAAACCAAGATAAACGTGTAATGAACTATATCCCAATTAAAGTGAACTTAGCTGGTGTTATTCCAGTTATCTTTGCATCGGCGATTTTAATGTTCCCTATGACTGTTTTATCTTCAAGTACTAACCCTACTATCCAAGCGATAGCAGATTTACTGAATCCAAATAGTTACTTTTTTAACTTTTTGACTTTCTCTTTTGTTATTTTCTTTGCATTCTTTTATGCATCGATCACTTTCAATGCGAAAGATATTGCAGACAACTTAAAACGTCAAGGTGGATTCATTCCAGGTATTCGTACTGGTAATGCTACAAAAGAGTTCTTAAATACAACAGCTTCTAACTTAACAGTTACAGGTGCATTGTATCTAGGTCTTGTAGCTACATTACCATTTATGATTATTAAAGGGATGGGTGTTCCTTTCTTCTTCGGTGGTACTGCTGTTTTAATCGTTGTTCAAGTTGCACTTGATACAATGAGAAAGATAGAGGCTCAGATATATATGAGCAAATATGAAACACTAAGTGCGGTCGGTCTATAACGATGGCGATTGCGCTTAGAAAACCCCAAGAGATAGAAAAACTTCGTGCTGCCAACAAGATTGTTGGTGGTGCACTTCAACTTCTTCGTGAAAATACAAAAGCTGGTATGACTTTAAAAGAACTTGATGCTATGGCAGAAGATTATATTCGTGCTCACGGTGCAAGACCCTCTTTTAAAGGTTTATACGGTTTTCCAAATGCAGTATGTACATCACTTAACAATGTCATTATTCATGGTATCCCTACAGACTATAAGCTCCAAGATGGAGATGTTATTGGTTTTGATATTGGTACGGAGCTTGATGGCTGGTTTGGTGATGCTGCAATAACTATGCCTGTTGGAAGTATTACTCAAGAAGATGAAGCATTAATCGCTTGTGCAAAAGATACTTTGTATTATGCGATTGAAAATATTAAACAGGGTATGCGTTTTAAAGAGCTCTCTTTTTTAATGGAGAATTTCATTAAAGAAGCAGGCTTTGTACCTTTAAAGAATTTTTGTGGTCATGGTATAGGGAAAAAACCTCATGAAGAACCAGAGATTCCTAATTATCTTGAGGGTGGTAACCCTAAGGCTGGTCCAAAGATAAAAAATGGAATGGTTTTTTGTTTAGAACCTATGATATGTCAAAAAGATTCTACACCGATCATCCTAGAAAATCAGTGGGATGTTGTTAGTGCCGATGGTTTACGCGGTTCACACTATGAGCATACTGTTGCAGTTATCAACGGTAAAGCTGAAATATTATCTCTTGCATAAGAGAAAACTAAAGGACTTATAATGGCAAAAGCTGACGTTATTGAAGTTGATGGTAAGATTATTGAAGCATTACCAAATGCAACTTTTCGTGTTGAATTAGAAAATGGACATATTATTTTATGTCACATTGCTGGAAAAATGAGAATGCATTACATTAAAATTCTTCCAGGTGATAAAGTGAAACTCGAACTTACTCCATACTCACTTGATAAAGGTCGTATCACTTATAGATATAAGTAAACGATTTTACTATGAGCTTTTGCTCATAGTATCTACAAACCTCTTTTTTTAAAAAGTACCAGAATTTCTAAACTCAGAGATTTCAGTCTCCACCATATCGTTAATCATTATAGTAAAAAGTTCACTCATCATATTAGGGTTTATATTCTTTTCTATTGCTAATTGACGAACTCTTTGCATAATATCTTCAATACGATCATCCGCTTTTACTTCATCGACAGAGTCTTTGAATGATGCTGCCTGACGGATAAGATGTGATCTTTGTGAAATGAGCTCAACGAGCTTTGCATCTAAGAGATCGATCTCATCTCTTACCTCTTGTAATGAGTTACATTTTTTAACTTCGGACATATCTTTCTCCATTTTGTTTAGTATATCTTAGCAAAAGATTATAAATCTGTTAACACTTCTGTAACAATTTAGATATATAATACTTTTACGATTCTCCTTGTATGGTCTTATGCCTAATTCGATAAGATGTACTTTACTATATTTCCTAAGCCTTTAGGCTAGGATCTATCTCTCTATATCTTTATTTATCCAAGCCAAATACCCAACACCAACTATAAGTAAACTAAACATCACAATCCAAATATAAAAATCTCCACCGCTTGCAGCCTGATCAATCTGTTCATTCATATTTAGATCCTAGTTAGGTTTTATCTTTTTTTTAAGCTCTTTAGGAAGATGTGCAAAAGGGATGTTTCGCATCCCTTGTTTTTTCCCATCTTCATAAACCATAGTATCTAGTGTCATCTTATCTGGGTAAAAGCGCATAAGTTTATAGAGTGTATCTTTTTGAGTAAAACTTATGTCTTGTGCTGTGAGCTCTATGCTTTTTTTCTTTTTTGCCATCTTTAGTCCTTGAGGTATATTCCAGTATCTTTTACTTCTATCTTCTTTTTTTCTTGAAGAGAAGTGAGTGTACGTTTAAACTCTTTTTTACTAAGACCAAAAACATCTTTGATAAGCTCTGCATCACTTTTATAGTTGTAAGGCATAATCCCTTTGTTCTCTTTTAAAAGTGCAAGTACTTTTTCATGTGAACCACCAGATTTCTTACTACCGGGTTTACGAAGATTAAGGTCGATGTTACCATCTTTTCTAATCGTTTTTATAAATGCTTTTTTCTCATCACCTAGAGCAATTTTTTCAAAAATCTCATTGTGGTAGATAAGCCCTTCATATTTGTCTTCAACTATACATTTAAAGCCGAGTGGCGTTTTAGCAATTACAAGGATTTTCACCTCTTGATTTGGATGCAGACCAGTTATTTTTCTCTCAAAAAAGTCACCAAGTTTTTCAGTACCAACAAGTCTATGTGTTCGTTCATCATAGATAACTCTAATAAAGCGCTTTTCACCCACTTCAAATCTTGTTTTTTGAAACATATTTGGAACTAGTAGGTCTTTGCTTAGCCCCCAGTCCATAAAAGCACCAAAACCAGCAACATCTACCACCTCTAAAAGGGCAAATTCATCAAGTTTTGCCTTAGGTGTAAGTGTTGTAGCGACGAGTCTATCTTCTGAATCTGTATAAAGAAAAACATCAAGAAGGTCTCCCTCTTTCATATCGTTTGTAAGGTATTGTCCGGGAAGAAGAACATCGTTGCCATCCTGAGCCATCATATAAGCTCCAGGTGTAGTTAATCTATCGATAACGAGTGTATTTATAAGTCCAAGCTCTAAAAAGTAGCTTTGTGTATTTTGTGTCATTGGTAATTCCGTTGTGTTAATATAATGAAATTATAGCTGATTTTTTGGGATAGAGGGTTTTTTGAGTGGTACAAGAGGGTTGGTGTCTATCTCAAACTCTGTTTGGAGTATGGCATCACCTAAGAAGAGTTCCCCTCCATCTATCACTTTAGCTCGTAAACCACCCCTTCCACTCATAAGAGAAAAAGCACCTTTTTTCAGCACATGGTTCATCCAAGTACAAGGGGCACAATGAGCAAGCCCCTCAAACACAATACCATCAATAATAAACTGTTTTTTTATAAGTGAGTTGAGATGGACACCACTAATGACTATATTTCTTCGAAAGAGTTCAAGTTGTAGAGGAAGTTCCAGCTCTTTACACACCTCTGTAGCTACTTCTAGTGAAAAAAAGGTAATAGGATACTTTGCAAATTCAAATCTATCATCTTTTATACCCTGATTTGGAACTAGTTTGATAGACTGATGGGTAAGTGTTGGTGCATCCCCTTGAACAAACTTCTCTTTTGTAAAGTAGTTATGCTCAGGAGATGAGTATATCTTATGGACAGTTATAGCTGTTTTATACAAGAGAGAGAAGTACCACAAGTAAAATAGGAGGGGTTACAATCAGTCCAAACTTGGAGTAAGACCAAAAACTGATATTGACCCCTTTTTTCTCAAGAGTATGGAGCCAAAGCAGGGTAGCAAGAGAACCAAAAGGGGTCATCTTTGGTCCGAGGTTACATCCAACGATGTTTGCATAGATCATCGCTTCATTGCCTATATCTACTAAAGCAATATCCATAATCATAATGGTAGGCATATTGTTCATAAATGCAGAGAGAATAGCTGCTAAAAATCCTGTTCCCACTACGGCAATAGTTTGTGATTGGGAATTGAGGTAGTGAAGGATATGGGCAACTTCATCTGTAAGTCCTGCATTTTTAAGACCATATACCACTACATATAGGCCAAGAGAAAACCAAACAACCTGCCAAGGTGCTTCTTTCATAATAGTAGTTGCTTTGACTGTTTTTGTAAAAGAAGCTATGCTTAAAAAGATAATAGCCCCACCAAGTGCAAAAACAGAGATAGGGATGTTGTATCTATCTCCAATAAAATAAGCAGAGAGTAAAAGAGCTAGGAAAAACCAAGAAAATTTAAAAAGTCCCTGATGTTTGATAACACTTTGTGGATCTAAAAGAAGTGTTGTATCGACTCTCTTTGGTATATCTTTGTGTAGAACTCCATAGAGCACAATCATACTAATGGTAACACTTACAAAATAGGGGATAATCATAGTGGAGATAAACTCATAAAAACCAATGTTGAAGTAGTTTGCTGTTACAATGTTGGTAAGATTTGAAAATACAAAAGGGAGCGAGGCACTGTCACTTATAAATCCACCTGCAAGTAAAAAGGCAAGGATGGTTTTGGTATTTAAACGCAGTATGCGCATTTTTGCAAGTAAGATAGGGGTCAATATTAGTGCTGCTCCATCATTGGCAAAGAGTGCTGAAACAAAGGCACCTAGTAAGATAGAGTAAAAAAACATCTTCACTCCGCTTCCCTTAGAAAACTTTGCCATCTTTAATGCTGCCCACTCAAAAAATCCAATCGCATCCAAAACCATAGAGAGGATAATTATCCCGACAAATGCAAGGGTAGCATCCCAGATGATATCAAACACAATCTTAACATCATCAAAACTGACAAGACCAAGAGTAAGAGCAACACCAGCACCTATAACAGCACTTGTTCCAATTTGTAGCCCCTTAGGTTGCCATATAACAAAAAGAAGGGTGAGTAAAAAGATAGATATAGCGAGTATCATTAAAGACCCAGTTCCATTCTCACTATAGGTGTGAGTTCCATTTTAATTAATTTCAGTGTTTTAGTAAAGGCACTATAATTTTTTCCATCGGGGTCTTCGTAGCCAACATGGATCACTTTGACATCTTTAGGAAAAATGGGACAAGACTCTTTAGCATTGTCACATACAGTCACCACAAGGTCAAACTTTATATCTAAAACTTTGTCTATCTTTTTAGAGTGGTATTCATCTTTCCAAATACCTTCCTCTTGTAAAACTTTTTTGGCATTTGGATTGACCTTGCCACTTGCTTTGACACCAGAACTATAAGCATCAACACCATCAAGGTAAGCATTAAGTACAGCTTCCCCTATGATAGAGCGACATGAGTTTCCTGTGCAAAGAATTAAAACTTTTTTATTTTCCATTTTGACATCCTGATTGTAGTTGTGGAGTATTGAGCTCTAAGTGAGCTATCTCTTTGAGTATAGAGAGGCGAAATTCATCGAGTGGCGTTCTGATGGAGTAGTATGCCCATCGTCCTCGTCTATCAACCTTTAAAAAGCCTGCATCTTTTAAGATTTTCAGGTGGCGTGATATGCGTGATTGAATCATCTCAAAAGAGTTCTCAATGTCACACACACAGACCTCTTTGTTTGTATCTATAAAGTGTAAGATTTTTATGCGAGTTTCATCGTTGAGTGAACCCATTGTTTTGAGAAAAATATCCATCCATACTCCTTTGATTGTGGAAGTATAACAAAATAAATTACATATATCAAGATATATTGATATATGTAATGGAACATATCTTGCTGAATATTTTTCATTAAATGTGAAAGAGAATTGAATGCTGTTATTGAAAAATTCAAATGAGAGAATTTACTATTACAAGATAAATGTGTATCAAACACTTTTTGGAGATTATTTGGTACAAAAAGAGTATGGTTTAAAACAAAACCTCAAACCTACAAATACCATCAAAGAGTATGTAGATTCTAAACGCGAGGCACTATATAAAGTGCTCGATATCGCTATTGATAAAAAAGAGTTAGGTTACCTCAAAGCTTCATAAACTCTTTACTTAAACTTTAGTGCCAAAGACTAAAGTTTTAAAGTATCTTCCACCCCAAACTAAAAAGAGAATCAACCACAAACTAAATGAGATATCAAACAAAAAGTCTAAACCCCATCCAAATGCTACATTGATACTAAAGAGAACGCGAGCAAGAACGACAAACTGAATGAAGATAAATATCTTGGTTGCTAGTGCATCGCCATGAGGAGGTTGTCCTGAGTGTCCAAGGGTAACTCTCGTTCCAAATCCAACAAGTACTGTAGTTAAAAATCCTATGGCTAAAAGATGGATATTTAAAAAATAAAATGATGTTCCAAGAACTAACTCAGCTATGAGAGATATCGCAGAGAGTAAAAATGCCATCGGAAGCCATGCTAGTGCTAGGTGGAGTACCCAAAGGATGGCAGGGGAATTGAACGGGTGGAGTTCCCATCGTAAAAACTCTTTTGCCATATATACTGCTAAGAGTAAATCTATGATAATCTCACCTATGGTAATTCCACTTGTACTAAAGATAGACTTGAAGATAAAAAGGGTAAAAACAATCTTGACAAAGTTTTCATTTTTTTGAGCAAAGGAGTGGGAGAAAAAGGGGATCATACGTTGCCCTACACTAAACGCCAAGAAGATAAGGTAGAGATAAAACGCGATGTTGATAGCTACATCCTGGAGTGCAGGGGTAAACTCACTCAAGATAAACAGTAGATTGGCTCCAAGACCAAAGTAGCTAGCACTTAAAATCCAAAAAGAGTCTGTTTTATCTGGTGCCATACCCTCTTTATAGATTTGGTGAAGTTTTTTTACAATTAAAATTTCACCCACTAAGATAACGAGCATAGCACCTACAACAAATAGTTGGGATATAAATATAGCGATGATAAACAAGAGGGAGCCAAGAGCATTAATGGCAAATACATTTGTATAGTACTTCTTCTCTATCACTTGTGCCTGATTAAACCTTGGAAAAGTGGTAAATAAAAAACCGGTAAATAGGTTGGTAAAAACAAGGTAGACAAGGGAGTATACATGGAAAGTTCTTGCATCTATCTCAAGGGAAAGAATCCCCTTGTAACTGAGTGCAAAAAGTAGCATCATTATAAATGCATTGAGTATCCCAAGTACAAAGAAGGGTTGATGAGGTTGTGATAAAAAATAGTTCTCTTTTTTTTGTGTGTTCATAATGTTCCTAAATGAAGTAATCTTGTCCTAGTTTTTGACAATAAGCCCCAAGCATTGCATGCTCAAAGTCATTGTTTGTGGCATACTGGTAGCCAAAAGTTTTTGCCCACATCTGATGCTCTTCCATACAAAGATAGAAAAAGACTTTATCCTCTCCCTCTTGCCATGACTTGAAGCTTTTATAGGCATGTTGAAACATCTCCACTTTTGTAGAGTCTGGGTAAGATGTTTTTCCACTTGCATCTTCGTGGGGAATCTGTGTGATTTTTGTATGAAACTCACGACCTCGAAGCTGTTTGATAACAGGCTTGATAAAGGTGAGTGTTCCAAAGCTCACGAGTGCCACCTCTGATGGGTCGAATTTTAGTATAAGTTTTTCATATACCTCTTGATATTCATCAAGATAGCCCACATACTCTACGATAGGATGAAAATGAAAACCAACTTTGACACCCTTGTCTGCAAGTTTTCTTGCTGCATTGATGCGTTTTTCAAGTGAGGCTGTGAGGTGCTCTTCATTTTCTATAATGGTAGGAGTGTTGAGACTCCAAGTACAGAGGATGTTTTTAGGCAGATCATTCTCAAGGAGGTACTTGATGTTGTCTGATTTTGTTTTAAACTCTAAAATCACATTGGGGTTAGCTCTTGCAAACTCAAAAAGAGCATCTAAAATTCCTTCACGATTTCCAAACATCAGTGAATCGCTCGCTTGTCCTGTTCCTATATGATAAGTTTTATGTGGATCAAGGTTTAGGTTGAGAAGTTTCTCTTTAAAACCTGCATCAAAGGTGATGGTGTTTTGGTTGTAAAAACTTTGGATAGAGCAGTAAGAACAATCAAATCCGCAAGACTCGACAGCATCAAGAGTTAAAAGGTTACAGCACCTTGTTTTCTCACTTGCAACGGGACAAAGACCAAGACCAAAACCTTGTTTCTCTGCTACTTTAAAAGTAAATTTTTGCTCTTTAGGGATGTTTTTGAGGGTGAACTCCTCATAGGAGTTTGGAGTATCACGAATCTCTTGGTAGCGTTTTACAAGTCGAGTAAAAATGACTTTTCTTTGTGAATGTTCAGGAAAAATCTCTTCAATCCCCCGCTCATCCCACATCTCTAAATCTCTAGCGATGTTTATAATCTGCTTGAGCTCTTGATTGGAGAACTTATGCAAAAAAGCCTTCTCTTTTATGAAGTTTTGCTCATTCTCTGGTAAGTTTGTATAAAAAGTGTTTTGTATCGCTGTATTAAATTTTTGCTCATATGAATTCATGGGCGAATTTTAGCGAAAATTATATAAGAGTTAAATGCAATTTTTGACTTAGAGGAGTATACTTATTTTAGAAAGGAATTATTATGTATGTAGGTGAAAAACTTTTTATCAATCTTCTAATCATTATAAGTGCTTTGTTTTATTGGTACACATCGAATCATATTATCCCTGCTATCTTGGGTGTTGTATTTATGATTCTATACATTATAGATGAGAGTTTTTCTTTTGTTTCACTCTCTTTAGCCCTTTTTACAATACTTTTTATTATCTATTTTTTATTTTATGATTATGTAAAGTATCTCCCTTCAGATGGGACACTCCATTTTGGAGCTAGTGTGATATATATGATAGTAATCGCATTCAAAGCCAATGATATCTATGCATCTGATTAGATAAGATTGCAATTTGTCATATTTTTTCTTTTTTTCTTTTTCGTAGATTAAAATAATGAAAAAAGAAAGGAAAATGATGATCTTAGGGAAGTGTCCTTATTGTGAAGATGGCTCTATTGAGGTGAGAGATAAAGAGGTGCGAGGGAAAAAAGTAAAACTTTATGCTTGCTCTAATGCTCATTGGA
>JAMORK010000041.1 GCA_027063645.1 Sulfurimonas sp. | reverse complement strand
TTCAGAACAAACAAGTATAATTTCGCCCTACAACTTGAGTGGCCAATTAGCTCAGTCGGTAGAGCAACTGACTGAAAATCAGTGTGTCCTTGGTTCGATTCCGAGATTGGCCACCACCTTATCCTATAAACTTACATTTAAACTTTTTTGTTATAATCATCTCATGAGATTAAGTCAATACTATAGAAAAAACATTGTCGAATTGTTCCATTCTATTTTTGGTGAGGGGAAAGTATATCTCTTTGGAAGTAGAGTAGACGATACAAAAAAAGGTGGAGATATAGACCTTTACCTTGAAGTCATTGATAAAAGTTCACTTTTTGAAAAAAAAATCAAATTTCTTTCAAGATTAAAACAGCACATAGAAGATCAAAAAATAGATGTTGTTTTTAACGAAGATCCTACAAGACTTATAGAGAAAGAGGCAAAAAAATGGGCAATAGCACTTTAGTTTATAAGGCAAAATATAAAAAAGCATATAAAGAAGCAAGTATACATTTAGCAAGAGTAAATGATGCATTTTCAGAGTTGCAAAATCGTTATGAAATGCCTTTACAAAAAGCTGATTTTGAAAAAATTTTAAACTCTAAAATTGATTTAGCTTATGCTGATCAGATTATATATAGATTTTCAAAGGCACAAGACACCATAGGTGCAAAACTTTTTAAAGCATACATGTTATACCAAGGTACTAATGTCGATAAGCCTTTCTTAGATCTTTTACATGCATTAGAAAAGCTAAATATAGTAGAAGTAGATGAATGGTTTGAATTAAGAGAGATTAGAAATGAAATAGCTCATGATTATGACGATACAGATGGACTTTCAATGGATATACTCAATAGTATCTACAAGCATAAAAATGAGATTCAAAAGATTTTAGATGCCTTAGCATCTAAAGAGTGATATTATTTTTCCAAATAATCCGAAATTTTTTCAGCAACACCATAACCGTTATTGTCTTGAAGTATGATCTGTGCAGCTTTTTTTGTGTCTGTATTAAAGATGAGTGGTGCAACAAAGTTTATGTAAGAGTTTTCTATAGGTGTTTGAATGATTACTATATTGAAGATAAGTAAGTTTGATTCTTTTGTAATCTCAAGTTGCTCTTGGATATTTTGTGGAACCTCAAAATCATACTCTCTTAATGCATAAGGGTTTATAAGAGTGAAAGATGTGTTTACATCGTGTAAAGATTGCATTTTCATAAAAATATCATCAATCTTTTGTAATTCTACCTCTTTGATCTCATCAAAGCCTAAAAGTGGGACACTTATTTCAAATTTCATAAAAACCCTTTTTCATAATTTTGTCTATTATAGCACTTTTAAACATAAAATGTACAGAGTTTAAAGAGCGTTATATATCTTTTAGATAAAATAATGTTCTAATTATATATAGGAATGATTTTTATGAAAATTAAAGCAAAAATTGCAACTCTTTTAACCCTAGGTGTTATCCTCTTTACAGGTTGTTCTAAAGATGTTGAAGAGTATAACAAGCCTGCACTTTACTGGTATGGTAAGATCGTATCATCAATCTCTGATGGAAATGTTGACAAGGCAGATAATTACTACTCATCATTACAAAGTGAACATATGGGTTCACCATTGTTACCAGAAGCAACAATGATTCTCGCTATTGCTCATATGTACTACGAAGAGTACCTTTTAAGTGAACATTTTTTAAATGAGTATGTTAAACGCTATGCGAATGAAAACGAAAAAGAGTTTGCAGAGTTTTTAAAAATCAAAGCAAAATATATGGCTTTACCAAACCCAAGACGTGATCAAGCTCTTATAGAAGAAGCTATTGTTGCGGCTGAAAAGTTTAAACGCAACTACCCACACTCTATGTACTATAGTATTGTCGATACTATGACAACCAACTTATATATGGCAGATGCTGTTTTAAATGAAACAATTGCTAGCTTATATGAGAGAATAGATAAACCAAAATCAGCAGCATACTATAGAGCTATAAAACCACAACCATGGATAAAATGGGATGAGATTGATCGTGCTAACTCGCCATGGTACAAAGAATGGTTTGAAGGTGATGGTACCGCTTCTTGGTATGGTTTTATGATTCCAGATACACAAAGTGTAGTTTCGCGAAACTCTGTCAAATCAGATGATGAAGTACAAACTCAAGAGGATGCAAATGAAACTGAGTAATTATGGAGAATTCCCAGCAGATGTTCCTGTAATAGCAGAAGATGAACTGTTTTTATACCCTTTTATGATCTCTCCACTCTTTTTAAATGATGAGAGTAATATTGCAGCAGCTACAAAAGCTATTGAAGAGAACACTTTGGTTATCGTTTGCCCTACAAAAGAGGGGAGAGAGGGTGGTAGAACTCACGAAGATCTGTACGATACAGGTGTAGTGGGTTCTATTATGCGTAAAGTTGCTCTTCCTGATGGTAGAGTGAAGGTTCTTTTTCAAGGCTTAGCACGAGCAAAAGTACTTTATAATGTATCTGAGGATCCCCTGATTTCTCATGTAGATGTGTTAGAGCCCAAGAGTGTAAACTCTCTTAAGATAGATGCTATTTTAGAGATTGTAAGAGAAAAGGTGAGAACACTCTCTGGTGTAAGTAACTACTTTCCACCTGACTTACTCCGTACTATAGAAGAGAACCATGATCATAACCGTATTATTGATCTTATATGCTCAACTGTAAAGTTGAAAAAAGAGCAGGCCTACAAGCTTTTTACCGAAACAGATACTGAAAAAAGATTTTTGGATCTTATAGATTACCTTATAGATGAGATTGAAGCAAATAAACTCCAAAAAGAGATACGTTCTAAGGTACATACTCATATAGAAAAAGTGAACAAAGAGTACTTTTTAAAAGAGCAACTTAAGCAGATTCAAAAAGAGCTCGGGACTGATACATCTCGCGATGAAGAGATTGAAGAGTATAGAACTAAACTTGAAGCAAAAAAATCTAAAATGGGTAAAGATGCCTATAAAGAGATAGAGAAACAACTTGAGCGTTTTGCACGTATGCATCCTGATTCTTCAGATGCTTCTATGACTCAGACATACCTTGATTGGGTTTTAGATATCCCTTTTGGAAGTATGGCAAAAAAATCTCTTAAGATTGAAAATGTTGAGAAACAACTTGATGAAGATCA
>JAMORK010000040.1 GCA_027063645.1 Sulfurimonas sp. | reverse complement strand
TGGACTGCTGTTGGTGGAGATGTACTTAAGATTGAATCTATTAGAATCAAAGGAAAAGGGACACTACAACTTACAGGTAGTCTAGGTGATGTAATGAAAGAGAGTGCAAGAATCGCTATGAGTGTAGTGAAAACTCTTATAGATGCAAAAAAATTAAAAATCTCTTCAGATAATATACCTATGACTTTTAAAGAGAAAGAAGATGGTATAAAATTGGATCCTAGTGAAGTGTATAAACGCTACGATCTTCATATTCATGTGCCAGATGGGGCAACACCTAAAGATGGCCCTAGTGCGGGTATAGCGATGGTAAGTGTTATCGCTTCTATATTTAGCTCACTTAAGATTCGCTCAGAAATTGCTATGACAGGGGAAGTGTCACTAAGTGGTGATGTATTGCCAATTGGTGGGCTTAAAGAGAAGCTTATCGCTGCACATAAAGCAGGGATGACAAAGGTTCTTATACCTGCAAAAAATTATGAACGCGATATCGAAGATATACCAAAAGAGGTAAGAGATGCTTTAGAGATTGTTGGTGTAAAAAGGGTAGAAGAGGTTCTCAAACAAGTTCTTATTTAGAACCTTGTTTGAGAAAAATTAAACGATTACAGTAGCTATCTTTGTGAGAAGCTCTTCATTTCTGATAGGCTTCATTAAAAATCCATTTGCTCCAAACTCAAGAGCTTCGCTTTTCTTTGTCTCATCTGTTGTAAGTACTATGATAGGAAGTTGGCGAAGATTATCATCTGCACGAACCACCTTTAACATCTCAATACCACCCATAATAGGCATAATTATATCAAGTAAAATAAGATCTATATCATTACGAGCTTTAAGCTCTCCAATAGCATCAGAACCATTTTTTGCTTCTATAACCTCTTTTACGTGGCCACTTTTTTTCAGCATCGATTTGAGAAGTTTTAAATTAATCATATCGTCATCAACTGCTAAAACTACTAAGTCTGTTTTTGTCATCTAATTTTCCTTAAATAAATTTTTCAAAAAGTAATCTGAGTAAATCTTTGTTTACTATATTTTTTATAATCTCATGTACATAAAGAGCATCCTCACTGTTTTCAATAGAAGATGTGTCGCTCATTAATATAAGGTTTGTTTTTAAACCATTATTTTCATTGAGATCTTTTACCAAGCTTGCAAAATGTTGGAGGTCTAAAGATTCACACTCTTTATCAAAAAGGATCACTTTATAGTTTGAGTCTTCTATCATAGTGTGTAGATCTTCTGAAGAGTTGGCAACCTCATAGGTGTAACCTAAAGATTTGATAAGTCTTTCAAAAAGTTTTGTTTCAAAAGGGCTTTTCTTTGCCAAAAGTATATCTGCTGTATATGTAGCTTTTGGAGTGATCTCCTCTTCAACTAATGCAGGTTCTTCTTCTATCTCATCTTGAAGTTCTTCTGTCTCTTGTCTAGGAATAATCTCTTCAGTGCTATCATCCTGAACTTCTTCCATGGTTTGAATCTCTGGTTCTATCACCGATTCCATCTCAATAGTAGGCTCATTTATTTGGGTCTCTTGGGTTTCTTCAATCTCATCTGCACTTTTTGGAACCTCTTTTTCCTCAACGATAAAATCTGCCAAGAAGTGAGCAAGGAGCGATACAATCTCTGAGCGTACTAGTGGTTTTGTGGTGTACTCATCAAGACCTGCTTCTAAGAAACGTTCTCTATCTCCTTTGAGTGCATTTGCAGTAAGTGCGATGATAGGGACATGTGGCTGTGAGTAAACCTCTTCATACTCTAAAATCTCACGAGTTGCTTCCACACCATCTAAGAACGGCATCTGTATATCCATAAAGATTAAATCAAAGTTACCATCTTTACGTTTTTGGAATGCTTCTAAACCATTTGATGCAATACTAATCGTAAGACCTAAGTCCTCTAGTGTTCTTTTTATAAGTTTTTGATTAATAATATTATCTTCCGCAATTAATACATTGGCATTAAATTTTGAAGCATCAGCATTAAATTTCTTACGGTTTGCTTTTTGTGCTTTTTGCGCATTGAAATTATCATTTTGATAGTTTTCTAATGCAAGTTTTACTTTAGAGTTGTTGAGTGGCTCATAGATCGTTTTAAAGATATCGAGCTTCATTGTATCGATCTGTTTCATAAAGTATGATTTTGTCAATAATACTAACTCTTGTGGAAGTTGGCTATATTGTGCTAGTGTTGCTTCATCTGCATAATCATAATCTATAAAAAGAAGATCATAATTTATCTGACGTTGAAGCGTTTCAAGCTCTTGCATATCTTTAAATGAAGTATAGCTTACACCAAAGAAGTCAAGATACTCACGAAGATATGTCTCTTGGCGTTTTGTTTTATGTACCGATTCTAAAACAAGAGCATTAATGCTTGAGAAAGAGCCTTGTAGTGTTTCATTGAGTGTTTCTATCTCTTCAAAGTCGATAGTAAAGAAGAATGTTGTCCCCTTGCCTGGCTCTGAATGAAGATCAAGTTGTCCACCCATAAGTTCAATAAATCTTGAAGAAATTGTAAGACCAAGACCTGTACCACCATACTTACGTGTAATAGAAGTGTCGGCTTGTGAGAATGCCTCAAAGATTCTAGATTTTTGTTCACCTGTAACACCGATACCACTATCTTGAACTTCAAATCTAATACGTGTAATACCATCTTGTTCAGAGTCAAGTTTTCTAATGTCAACATTAATTGCACCAGCACTACTAGTAAATTTAACAGCATTTGAAAGAAGATTAATAATAACCTCTTTAATCTTAGTAGGGTCACCTTTGAGTGGTTGCTCAAGTGCAGGGTCAATGAAACAACCAAGATCGATATGTTTTTCACTTGCACGAACAGCATAAACTTCAACAGCAGATTCAAACTCATCTACAGGATTAAATGCGATATCTTCAATCTCAAGTTTATTAGACTCAATTTTAGAAAGGTCAAGGATGTTATTGATAATTTCAAGAAGATTTTCAGATGATTTTTCAATAATCTCAACAAATTCAAGTTGTTCCTCTTCAAGCCCTGTATCTTTAAGAAGTTCGGTAAACCCAACAATACCATTGAGTGGTGTACGGATCTCATGTGACATATTGGCAAGGAACATAGATTTAGCTTCACTTGCTTCTTGTGCTGATTCTTTATCGCGTCGTGTTTGCTCAATGATTTTTTCAAGTAGATCATAAGCTTCTGCAGTACCATTTGCAGTATCAAGATTGATATTTCTCTCTATAGAGTCGTCATCATTTGTATCTTCTGCAACACGTTTTAGTACACTTTCAAGGTTTTTGATATTTTTGGCAATCTCATTAGAAAGAAGGTAACCAAGAATAGCGAGTATGATAGATACTAACCAGATCGAGAGTGTTATAGAAAGAAATTGGAGAGCCTCTTGCTTCACAAGTACCGCTCTATTATCCATTGCAGTTAAGATGATATCTTCAGCTTCTGAGAGAAGATTTGTTTTTTCAGAAAGCATTGTAAACCAGATACCTGCACTTGTTTCATACTCTCCACTTGAAGCTGATGAGAGTATAGCTGTTCTTTCTGCATTGATATCTTCAAAAAGTTCTATAGCATCTTCATTTTTGAAAAGTTCATCGAGTTGTGCAACTAGCTCTTTATTTGGGAGTGTGTCATAACTAATGGCATCCGCTTTGGCAATGAGAGAGATCCAAAGGTTAATCTCCTCCTCTTCAAGTTCACTTGAACGAGCAATAGCATAAGAGATAAAGTCTCTCTCTGCTGCTGTAAACTCTTGTGCACGTACTAGTGAGATATACTCATTTGAGAGAGCATTAATCTCTGGATCGATCTGTTGTGTTGTAATCGCTTCAAGTTGTTGAATAGCTTTATGTTGTACATCTCCATAAACCTTTTCATATACCTCTTTAAAGTTTGTTTTGTGCTCATCTACAAGTTTTCTTAAATTTTCAATCTCTTTCATCGATAAAGCAAGACTTTTTAAATTTACACATGTTTTACAGTTTTGGGTTCCATGAGAATGATCATGAAGTACAGAGTTCTCTTTTACATAGTTAAGGTATTTAGTTTTTCTACTATCTACTTTTAATCTTTGTTTTACAAGAGAACGCAGTGTATTTGGTGATGAGTTACCGAGGTACATTACGGTCATACCACGTTCACGTGATATATTTGCTACAAGATCATTTAGCTGTCTATTTTCAGAAAGCTTATCTTGGAGTAGTTGTGCTGCTTTATAGTTTTCATACGAATTGAAAACGAAAAAACTTGTAATACCAAAAAGAATAATAATTGGAAAAAGGGAGATTAGTCTTAGTCTGTTTTTGAGTCCTAATTGCATCTGTTTTTACCTTACTTAGAAATTTTCTCAATGATTGTGCTTATAGATTCTAAAGCACTTCTCATCTCTGTTTTGTCTGAACTACTTATCAGAATGTCTAGTTTGTCTAAAAATGAGTGAACACGCATATTGTCACTCATCCCTTTGAGTTTGATAGCTTCTTGTTTGATTTTTGTGCTATCTTCTATAGTGAGAGCTGAATCAAGTGTTTCAAGAACAGTTTTACTTTCATGAATATAATCATCAAAAAGTTCTTCAAATGTTTCTTCATCAAGACCAATCTCATTTGCTACTTGAGTTTTAGAGTATTCTACAGCTGGTTCACTTTCCTCTGGAGTATTTATCTCGTCTGGGATCTCTATCTCTTGGATACTTTTTAACTCAGGAGAGCTTTGCAACTTATCTTCTAAATCTTGAAGGCTTAACTCTTGAGTATCTTCAGATGAGAGATCTTCATCTTCAAATGGTTCTTCATCAAGGGATAAATTTAAAAGATCTTCATCTTCTGCAACAAAATCATCATCAGCTAGTTCTGGAACATTGATTGAATCAGGCACATCAGTGTCTTTAATCTCTTCCTCTTCTAAAGCAAGATCTTGATAAAGGTCATCCTCATCGAGGGGCTCTTCTACTTTTTTTGGAGCAGGTTCTTCAATCTCTTCTTTAAAATCAATCACTAAATCATCATAAAGATCATCACTCTCTTGTGCTTTTATATCTTCTACTTCTATTGGAGTTTCTACTAGAGGAGTCTTTGTTGTTTGTACCTCTTTTCCAGAGAGTTTAGCAATTATTTTATAAAAGATATTGAGTTGATTTCGTATCTCAGCATGATCTTCAGATGTATTGATGATACTTAAGGTATTAAAAGCATCCTCAATTCTTAAGTTTGCTGCAACACCTTTGAGTTTGTGAGAAAGAATTTTTACATTATCTATATCTGCTTCATCTAGTGAAGAGTATAGACCAGCTTTAAACTCTTGTGCTTGAGAGATAAAATCTTGAATAAATTCCTCAATAAGATCAATAGGAAGTCCAAGTTCATCAGAAGCAACTTGTGGGTCATATTTGTAATCATAATCAAAGTTTTCATCTAGTGGTTCCTCTTCAGGGATACTTAAAGGCTCCTCTATCGCTATAGGTTCTTCTGGTGCAGGCTCTTCAATATCGTGTGCTAAATCAAACTCATCAATCTCAATCATATCAGGAATAGATGTTTCTTCAATATCTTGAGAATAGCTCTCTTCAATAGCTTCGTAAGGAGTTTCTTCTTGAATAGGAACTTCTTTTACTGCTTGCACTTCTTGAACAAATGGTTCTTGTTCTACTTCTTGTATAGGGGTAATAGGTGCTGCAACCGGCACAGGTCTTTGTGCTAGTTCATCTGATATATTACTTACTTCATCACTTGTAAGAGTTCGAAGGTTATTAAGATGAATAAGATAAGCTTTGGATGTTGGGTTGTCATTAAGGTATAGGGTAGAGATAGTAATCTTAGCCGTATAGGTATGAGAATTTACATCTATAATCACCCGTGATTCTTCAGATGGATCTGCACAAGTTATGAAGTCGATCCAATGCACATGCTTAAAGTTATGTATATACCCTGGCGTTCGAACAAATAGATCAGCAAAATCTGCTGATTCGGCTCTTAATTGGGATAGATTTGAAAACCCAAGTGTCTTGAGGTCACTTTCATCGATCCCTATAAATTCTTTTTGGAAGTTATAAATTAACATATCTAATCCCTTATCTTTCTGATTCTAACATTTTGCTATAGTTTTCTTCAACTTCTAAAATATTTTTTCTTGAAGCTGGTTTTCTAGCAGCAATATATCCAGTAATTTTTTCATTATCATCACGAACTGGAAGTATCTCAGTATCGACCCAATAATACAGCCCATCTTTTCTTAGGTTTTTTAAGAGACCGTTCCACATTTGTCCAGATTGGATGGTTTGCCACATTTTTGCAAAAACAGCCTTTGGCATATCTTGATGTCTCACTAGACTATGGGGTTTCCCGACAAGCTCTTCAGCTTTATATCCTGATATTTCACAAAACATTTTGTTAGCATATACAATTGTACCATCCAAGTCTGTTTGACTTATGATGACACTTCCCTCATAAATATACTCTTCATCTATAGGTGTTACGTTACTCATAAAAAAACCTTATAATTAGCACTAAGACTAGAATTATCACAAATATATCATAAAGCTATAAAAATAAAACTTATTTGTAAAAATTTTTTATGGTTTTTGCATCATTTTGGTTTAAAAGTTCACTTATTGCATCAATTGAAGCTTTTCTAATTTCATCAAAAGTACCAAAATGTTGAAGCAGTTTTACGATTTTTGCTTGAGAAATGCCATGTAAACTTAATAGTTTACTCTCTTTATCAAGTTTGAGTTTGGTCTTTTTATGAAAAGTTATGGCACTTCTATGTGCTTCATCACGTAAGTTTTGGACCCATTGCAATCTTTTGTCACTATTTTTTAAACGAAAAACTTCTGTTTGAGTATAAATAATATCATTTGCTTTCCCTTTTGCACGATGTGCCTTAGCATCTACTTTCTCTTTTGAGATAGCAATTACATCTAAATTTACAGCATTTGACTCAAGTATCTCAAATGCTAGTTTTAAAAGAGTAGCTCCACCATCGAGTATCCATAGATCAGGAGGAGGATTTTTTGAAAAACTCTCCACTCTTCTTGTGAGTGTTTCTCTCATCTGAGCATATTCATCTTTTGCTTCTAAATGGTAGGTTCTATAACTTTTTTTATCAAAGCTACTATTTTCGTATACAACCATAGCTCCTACTGTAGCTACCCCTGCCATATGGGAGTTATCAAAAATCTCTACACGGTAAGGAGTACGTTCAAGTTGACATAATGTTTGGATCTCCTGGAGAATTTTTGTGTCATTTCTTTTGAGATCTCCTTTTAAAAGTTCTGAGGCATTAAGTTTTGCAAGATTGAGTAACTCTTTTTTCTTCCCTTTTAAAGGAGCTAATAGATTTGCTTTCTTTTGAAAAACTGTAGATATATGCTCTTGAATAATTTCCATATCTTCAAATTTCTCACCAACAAGGATAGGGGCTATAATGGGAGGCTTTTCTGAAGCATAAAAGCTGAGCAGAGCTCTGCTGTAGAATTCATTTTTATCAAAGCCATTGTTGAGTTGTATAAAATCGTGTGAAGAGGAGATAATCTTACCGTGGCGCATAAAGAGTCGTACAATAACTGCTCGTGTTGAGGAGTTCTCAATAACAAAAATATCATAATTCTCATCAGTAGCAAAATCGATATTACTTGTAATCTCTGAGCGAGTAATTTTTTCTATTCTATCACGAAGCTCTGCAGCTTCTTCAAAACGCATCTCTTGAGCATAAAACTCCATCTTCTCTTGGAGATTTTTTATAAGTAACTTTTTGTTCTGTATAAGTGAGCTTGCTAAATCAATCTCCTCTTGATATCTCTCTTGGCTAATTGGAAGTTCACAAGGGCCTAAACATTTATCTATCTGATAGTAAAGACAAAGTTTTTTAGATTTGAGACACCCTTTTTTTTGCACCAATTTGGAAATTTCATAGACAGAATCTAATATATCTCTTGCTCCAATAGAGTAAGGGCCATAGTATTTGATGGTTTTACTTGGCAAAATTTTACGAGTTATATCAAAGCGTGGATATTTTTGGGATCTATCTATATAAATATAGGGGTATGTTTTATCATCCCTTAGAAGTATATTGTATTTAGGATTTAGCTGTTTGATAAGGGAGTTTTCAAGTATAAGAGCATCATGTTCGGAGTTGACTACAATGTAGTTGAGTGAAACAGCCTGTTCTATCATCTTTATAATTCTAAGAGATGATTTTGGATTAGCTCTAAGCGTTGGAGTGAAACTAAAATAACTTTTCACTCTATTTTTTAAGCTCTTTGCTTTTCCAATATACAATAAACGGTTGTTTTTATCAAAGTATTGGTAAATCCCTGGGGTATCTGGTAGTTGTTTTATTGTTTCTTCAAGTGTCATTGTTTTCTTTTATAATAGCTTGTATCTCTTGTGCCAATTTTTCTAAAGAACTATCTTGCATTGAGATTTCTATATTTCCAGTTGAGCGTTCATGATAACGAAGATTATGGACATCTGTTGTGTAAGGTTTGAAGTTGCCTTGTGGTCTATGATCAACTTTTACAACTACATCTTCTATCTTTTCATCGATACATTCAAAAAGATTGGCATTTTTCTCTATCATTCTCCCATTTAAAACCATTTTAATAGTATTTATAATATTATCTTTGTCATATTTATTAAGTGTTGATGAAATTACAAAATGAAGTGTTTTTTCTCTAATGTATCCGTATTTTATATTTTTTTGTATAGCGGGAAGCATAATAGAACGTAATTTTTGAACACACTTATGCTGTAAAATTCTTTTATATTGAGGTTTGTATTGAATAGAACTTATAATTTGACTGGCATTTTTCATTTGCTTATTATAGCAAGCTTTTTGTTAAGCCTAAATGGATGTGGTTACAAAGGCCCTCCATACTATCAAGCAGATGTTCCTCAAGAGGATGAAAATGTGAAGTTTATCATGGATAAAAAGCACTTTGATGATCTTGATAATAACGAGAGTTGCAACTAGATGTTTCACTATGATGTTATCATAATTGGTGCAGGAGTTGCAGGTCTTTATGCTGCAATGAACCTTCCAAGTGATAAAAAAGTGCTTATCATCAATAAACGCCAGACTTTTAAGTGTAACACTTTTTATGCACAAGGTGGTGTAGCTCTTGCTCGTGATGAAGAAGATATTGCTGTGCATATACAAGATACCCTTGATGCTGGATCTGGACTTTGTGACAAAGAGGCTGTAGAACTTTTAAGTAAAGAGTCTCGCAAGGCGATTGATGACCTTATAGAAAAGGGTTTTTATTTTGATACTGATGAGAATGGAGAACTTCTTTACACAAAAGAAGCTGCACATTCATGTGAACGTATCTTGCATGCTGGTGGTGATGCAACCGGTAGATATATGCACCATTTTTTACTCTCTCAAAACAAACATGCAATGCTGAGTGATGCGAGGGTTGTAGATCTACTTATAAAAGATGGTGAATGTTATGGTGTTACTGTTCTTGATCATCGTCAAACTCGAAATCTTTATGCAAAAGATGTGATTATCGCTAGTGGAGGTGTTGGCTCTTTATATCAGTACCACACAAATGCTCCATGTATTAGTGCTGATATGCAAGGATTATGTGTCTTAAAAGGTATAGAACTTGAGAGAATGGAGATGTTACAGTTTCATCCAACTGTTTTTGTTAACTCTGACAATGCTCAAAAGATGCTCTTAACTGAAGCTCTTCGAGGTGAAGGTGCTACTATTGAAGATGAAAATGGAAAAAGATTTTTGTTTGAATACGATGAGAGAGGGGAGCTGGCTTCTCGTGATATAGTTAGTAAATCTATCTATAAATATAAGAAAAAAACAGGGATGCAGGTGTATCTTTGTTTTAAAAATTTTGATGAAAAATATTTTGAAGATCGTTTCCCAAATATCTGTAAAAACTTACGCTCTTTAGGGTTTAATGTACCCTCACAAAGAGTGCCTATATCTCCAGCATTTCATTATGCTATAGGTGGTATAAAGAGTGAACTTAATGCAAGGGTCCCCTCTGTAAAAAATCTTTATGCTGTCGGTGAAGTAGCTTCAACTGGTGTTCATGGAGCCAATCGTTTAGCATCTAACTCTTTACTTGAAGGTTTGGTCTTTGCAAAAAAAGCAGTTGAAGATATTTTAAAAAATTCTCAAGAGAAACAGTTTGTAGAGTTTGATCTTACAGAAGAGGTGATGAGTTTAAAAGGTGATAAGGCAAAAAAGAATCAGTTACGACATATTATGTGGGAAAATGTTTCTATAATTAGAACAAAAGATGGTTTAAATGATGCTTTTTCGTCAATTAATGCACTTTTAAATGAAAATATTGGTAAACTACTGAAATTTCGTTTACTAACGGCACGCGAGATAGTAATATCTGCACTAAATAGGGGTGAATCTATAGGGGTTCACACAATGTACGAGGAGAAATAATGGAACACGGTTCAGCAGTTGAGACTGCAGTAGCAGCAACACAGCATGCAGTAATGGATGTAAATTTGGCAACAACATGGGTGGGATGGTTAAGTTTAGCTGTCTTTGTAATAGCATATTATTTTATTGCTACAGAAGATAAATATGAAGTAAATAAAGCAAAACCAGCACTTTTCGCAGGTACATTTATGTTTATGCTCATTGGTATCTACTATGCAATCAATGGAATGAATCCAGATCCTTTACATGATGAACTAGAGCATCTTATATTAGAGATTGCAGAGATTTTCTTCTTTTTACTTGTTGCTATGACATATATAGAAACACTTATAGAGCGTGGTGTATTTGATCTTATGAAGTATAAGCTTGTTTCAAAAGGGTACACATATAAAAAACTTTTTTGGCTTACAGGTCTTTTAGCATTCTTTATATCTCCAGTAGCAGATAACTTGACAACGGCACTTATTCTTTCAACAGTACTCTTTACTATAGATAAGAAAAATCTTGCCTTTTTAGTTCCGGGTGCTATCAATATCGTTGTTGCAGCTAATGCCGGTGGTGCATGGTCTCCGTTTGGTGATATCACAACACTTATGGCATGGACTGCAAATAAGGGTGAGTTTATTGACTTTTTATTCCTCTTCCCAGCTTCTATCTTAGGTTGGTTAGTAACTGCATTTTTACTCTCTATGTCAGTACCAAATGGTCAACCTCCATTTGATGCATCTACAGAGAAAAAACCAGTTGTACTTGACGGTGGTATGGGAGTGGCATATCTAGGTGTAGCAACAATCGTAATGGCTGTTCTTGGACATCAATTTTTCCATTTCCCTGCGATGTGGGGTATGATGTTTGGTATGGCTATACTTAAACTGTACTCTATCCATCTTACAAAAAGTGGACAAAATAGTTTCAATATTTATGTAAATATGCAAAAAGTTGAAAATGATACACTTCTTTTCTTCTTTGGTATTTTATCTGCTGTTGGTGCTTTACACTTCTTAGGTTTCTTAGAATATATCCACGACATGTACTCTTTAGTTGGACCGACAATGGCCAATGTTGGAGTAGGTTTTCTCTCAGCAGTTGTTGATAATGTACCAGTTATGAGTGCTATTTTGAAATCTTCTCCTGATATGGATTTAGCTCAATGGATGCTTGTAACTATGACAGCCGGTGTTGGTGGAAGTTTAATCTCTTTTGGTTCTGCTGCAGGTGTTGGTGTTATGGGTAGACTTCATGGTATTTATACATTCAGTTCACACATGAAACATGCTTGGACTATCTTAATTGGGTATATCGTTTCAGTTGCTGTTTGGTATTTCCAATTTGAGATTTTAGGAATTTATTAAAATGCTCTTTTGCCATCTCCTTTTTTGGAGATGGCTTTGCTTCTTCATAAATCAAAAATTAATCTTGATTTAGGTATCCTTTCACAATTAATTATATTACTTTTTTTAAAGGCATTCAGATGACAAATGTTAGCATCATCGTTTTAGATTTCGGTTCTCAATACACACAACTTATAGCTCGTCGTCTTCGTGAAGACAAAATTTACTGTGAAATTCTTCCTTATCATACTTCTGTAGAAGAGATCAAAGCAAAAAATCCTCAAGGGGTTATACTATCAGGTGGACCATCATCTGTTTATAATAAAGATGCTTATGAGGTTGATCAAGGTGTCTACTCTATGGGTGTTCCAATCCTTGGTATCTGTTATGGTATGCAAAGAATTGCTGTAGATTTTGGTGGGAGCGTTATCCGTTCATCTCATCACGAGTATGGTAAAGCAGAATTAAAACTTGAAACAGAATCTCCACTTTTAGCTGATTGTGATGATGGACGTATTGTTTGGATGTCTCACTCAGATAAAGTAGATGTTCTTCCTGAAGGTTTTGCACCTATAGCAACATCTGCAAACTCTCCATATGCAGCAATTGCAAATGAAGAAAAGCGTGTGTATGCAATGCAATTTCACCCAGAAGTACAACACTCAGAAGAGGGTTATTTAATGCTTCGTAACTTTGCAAAAAATATTTGTGGAGTAACAGAAAAATGGAAAATGGAGCACTTCTTAAAAGAGCAAATTAAATCTATTCGTGAAAAAGTAGGTGATGGTAAAGTTCTTTGTGGATTAAGTGGTGGCGTTGATAGCTCTGTTGTTGCGGCAATGCTTTATGAAGCAATTGGTGACCAACTTATTCCTGTGTTTGTTGACAATGGACTTTTACGTAAAGGTGAACGCCAACAGGTTGAAGAGGTATTTAAAATTAACCTTAAAGCACCACTTGTTGTTGCTGATGCTCAAGAACTTTTCTTAGGGCGTTTAGCAGGTGTGAGTGATCCTGAAGAGAAACGTAAGATTATTGGTCACACATTTATTGAAGTGTTTGAGCAAGAAGCAAAAAAACATGATGGAATTAAATTTTTAGCACAAGGGACACTTTACCCTGATGTTATTGAGTCTATCTCAGTAAATGGTCCATCTGAAGTGATTAAATCTCATCATAATGTTGGTGGACTTCCTGATTGGATGGATTTTGAGTTAATTGAACCACTTCGTGAACTCTTTAAAGATGAGGTTCGTAAAATTGGATTAGAACTTGGGCTTCCAGCTGAGATGATTAACCGCCATCCATTCCCTGGGCCAGGTCTTGCTATTCGTATTATGGGAGATGTAAATGTTCCAGATTTAGACCTTTTACGTGAAGCAGATGTGATTTTACTTGATGAGCTAAAAGCGAGTGGATACTATGCAAAAACTTGGCAAGCATTTGCAGTGCTTCTAAATGTAAAATCAGTAGGTGTTATGGGTGATAATCGTACTTATGACAATACTGTTTGTGTAAGAGTTGTAGAAGCAGTAGATGGTATGACTGCAACATTTGCACACCTTCCACATGATTTACTTGAGAGAATTTCTCGTAGAATCATTAATGAAGTAGATGGAATCAATAGAGTTGTTTATGATATCTCTTCAAAACCACCTGCAACAATTGAGTGGGAGTAAGCGAAAGCTTCTCTCATGAAATGCCACGAAGTTTACCTTTTTTCTATCTCCTCCCATTCTGATGCAATAAGTGTCAACTCTTTAGATATTACATTTTTTAAACCTGCTATAGATTTTTCTCAATATGACTTTTTAATTATAACCTCCAAACAAGCTTGTGAAGCTTTAAAACAGTATGATTTTAAAGAGTATAAAGATAAAAAAGCCTTGTGTATCTCCAAGGCAAGTGCCAAAAGTTTTGAGACATTGGGTGGAACTGTTTTAGATGTTGGCAAAGGATATGGAGATACTTTAATACAAAAAATAGAAGCATATCCAAAAACAAAAAAATGGCTCTATCTTCGTGCAAAGGTGGTTGCAAGTGATTTTGTAGAGCTTTCGCGAAAAAATGGCTATAGTATAGATGAGGTAGTTGTGTACGAGAGTCAATGTTCACAAGCGATTCAAAATATTGAAGTTCCACAAAATGCTACTCTTATCTTTACTTCCCCCTCAAGTATAGAATGTTTTTTAAAAAATCATATTTTTTACACAACACAAAAAATAATTGTGATAGGTAAAACAACGGCAAATAGATTACCAAATGGTGTAAAATATACACTCTCCAATGAAACTACAATACAAAGTTGTATAGATTTATCACGATAAGAATGTTTTTTTATTATATAGTGTAATATATACTAAAAAAAGATAAGGACTGTTATTGAAATTTATTCCATTATTGTTACTCCTTTTACTCTCTAGTGAATTTCTAAATGCATCTTATCTAAGAACAATTCGTGTAGGCTCTTTTTTAAATGAGCCAGATGCACAAGAAGCTCTAAGTGAACTTGAAAATTATGTTTATAATGATGAAGAACTACATGAGTTACAAAAAAAATGGGGATTTGAACTTAAAGAGAGAAAGTCTGGCCAATACTATATAACTTTGATAGAACCATTTACAAAAAGAGAAGTTTTACAAAAGGTACTAGATAAGTTACGTTTGGAATATAAAGATGTTTATGTTACTAAATTAAAAAAACTACCTCAAAATTTTGAAAAAAATAATATAAAAGAAAAAGTATCATCCTCACCTGTTATGGCAATGAAAGAAAATGCGGTATTTAAAGAGATAAAAGAAACAACTATACCTATAGAAAAGGTACAGCTAAAGCAAGAAGTTGTGAAGCCTGAATTAGTTCAAAAACAAGAAGAACAAAAGAGATTGGAAACTATTTCAGATGAGAAGCAAGCTTTAAATATATGGCAGATTCTGTTTTTTGGTGCTTTTACAGCTTTTCTTATTCTTCTTTGGTTTTTTGTAAAAAATAAAAAAGAGAATGAAACCCTGAGTAATAATGATCTCATTTATACAGAGCGAATTAAGCAGGCTACTCTCAATATTGAAAGTAAAGAGAAGTTTTTATCACATGCAAGTCATGAACTTCGTACACCAATGACAGCGATAATGGGACTAACCCATTTAGTACTTGAGAATGAATTACCAAAATTTCAAAGAGAATATATAGAGAAAATTCAGATATCAGCAGAACACCTTGTCAATATTATCAACGATATATTAGATATTTCGAAGATCCAAGCAGGAAAACTAAGAATAGAAAAAGAGGAGTTTAATCTTAATGATATACTAGATTATGTGCTCAATATTATCTCGATTCAAGCTAAAAATAACAATGTTATTGTAGCTGTTGAGATAGATCAAGATGTACCATCGAGAATTATTGGGGATTCTTTACGTTTAGGGCAGGTACTTATCAATCTTTTAGGGAATGCTGTAAAATTTACTTATGATGGGGAAGTGACTTTATATGTAAAAAAAGTTGATATTTTTGCAAATAATATTGACTTAGAATTTACCATAGAAGATAGTGGAATTGGTATGACACAAGAACAGGTTCAAAAAGTGTTTCACTCTTTTTCTCAGGCGGATGAATCAACCTCTCGAAAATTTGGTGGCACAGGACTTGGCCTTTCTATATCAAAGCAATTAGTTGAGATGATGGATGGTGATATAAAAGTACAAAGCCAAAAAGATGTGGGGACTAGTTTTACATTTACAATTCCATTTAAATTGAA
Source organism: Sulfurimonas sp. (assembly GCA_027063645.1). Lineage (GTDB taxonomy): Bacteria > Campylobacterota > Campylobacteria > Campylobacterales > Sulfurimonadaceae > Sulfurimonas. Next base: position 3,315 of record JAMORK010000040.1, on the reverse strand, counting down.
AGATACAGAAGATAAAAGACAATACCGTCTACCTTCATCAAAGCTCTTAAATAAAAGAGTATTAATTATAGATAGTACAGATAAGGAATCAAATAGTCTTGTACATGGATTTAGTTATTTTAATTATGTGAGCCATGCAATCCCCTCTTTTGAAGAAGCTGTTTTTGATCCGGAAATGCTTTTTGATATAGTTGTCATTCATCAAAATGACTTAAGTAAATTTGCAGTGAAAAAAATTCAAGAGTTAAAAAAACACTCTAAAGGAAAATGTAAGGTCGTTTTACTAAATGAGTTAAATAGTAGTTTTAATATCAATATGTTGCATGGTTTAAAAGTTGATGCTTATTTTAAAACTCCATTTACACAGCAAAGTGTACTCAATCTTATAATTGAGCTTTTTGAGATGAAAAAACTAGAGAGTTCTTTAAAAATAAAAACTTTAAAAGAACAACTCAGTGAGTGTAAAGATAAAAAAATCTTAGTTGCTGAGGATAATATACTTAATCATAAAGTGATTGCAGGACTTTTATCAAAAACAGGGATAGAATTGACATTTGTTATGGATGGTCAAGAGGTTGTTGACTTGGTAAATAAAGGGATTGAAACAGATCTTATTTTGATGGATATCAATATGCCTAAAATCAATGGCTATGATGCAGCTAAAGAGATTCGCAAAAATAAAAAATATGATGCTATACCAATTTTAGCTTTAACTGCAGATGTTATGGACGAGGCGATTGATAAGGCTTTTGAAGCAGGGATGCAAGGGCATATTGCAAAACCCATCATTGTAGATATATTTTATAAAAAAATCTTAGATGTTCTTAGTGTGAAAAGATCTCAGGTAAAACCTAACATACACATACTTACTGCAACCCATGATAATAAAGAAGAGTATGAAGAACTTTCTGTATCAATAGGTTTAAGCCGATGTAATGATGATATAGATTTTTATAAATCCATTTTAAAAGATTTTAAAGTGATGTATCTCAATTCTGCAGTTGCATTAGAAGATTTGTGTCGAGAGGGACACTTTAAAGAAGCAAGAAGAAAGTCGATGGATATTAAAGATGTGGCTTTAAATATTGGAGCATATAAGTTATGTGAAAGTGCAGCTGCTATGGAATACGAGTTTGAAAAAGGCTCAAGAAGTAATTGGCATGAGCTAATTTTCTTCTATGCAAAGAGCTTAGAAAAATTATTTTCTGAGATAGATCATTATTTGAAAGTAAACTAAAATTAAATCAAGTAAGAATTTTGTATAATACATTATTAGTCTAGATAGTTCGAGTAATCGCAATTATGAGGGTTCTACATATTCAAATTGTGAACTAGTAGTGATTATGTGTGTCGGTGTTGTCGTTTGAGATATGTTAACTCTGTCGAGAGAATGCCGCCGTTAGTTTTTACTCTCTTCACCCAAATTCGGCTCTGAGAACCGAACCAAACGCGAAACGGCTATCTGGGCTAATTAAAAGTATTTGTTAAACTTGTCAGTATGAGTTTAACAAATACTTTTTTTATTTTATGGAGATGTTAATGAAGATATTAATTTTAGGTTCTGGTGGTCGTGAGTACTCTATTGCTCGTGCAATTAAAAATGAGCAAGAGGAGCATGAGCTTTTCTTTCAGCCAGGAAACGGTGCAACGACGAACTTAGGGGAAAACCTAAATATTAAAGATTATAATGAATTAGCAGATTTTGCAAAAGAGAATGCGATTGATCTAACTATTGTAGGCCCTGAGGCTCCTTTAGTTGATGGTGTTGTTGATATTTTTAAAGAAAATGGTTTAACAATTTTTGGACCAACTAAAGAGGCTGCACAACTTGAGGGTTCTAAAGTGTATATGAAGAATTTTCTTGCGAAATATAATATACCAACAGCCGCTTATATAGAAAGTGATTCTATAGAAGATTTATATAAATTCACAGATACTTTAAGTGCACCAATTGTTGTAAAAGCAGATGGCCTTTGTGGTGGTAAGGGTGTTATTATCGCTCAAAGCCATGATGAAGCCAAAAAAGCTATTGGTGAGATGCTAAGTGGAAAAAGCTTTGGTGATGCTGGAAAAAAAGTGATAGTTGAAGAGTTTTTAGATGGGTATGAACTTTCAATGTTTGCGGTATGTGATGGCAAAGACTATATCTTGCTTCAAGCTGCACAAGATCATAAACGTCTTTTAGATGGTGATGAGGGTCCAAACACAGGTGGAATGGGTGCTTATGCTCCAACACCACTTGTAGACGAAGAGTTATATCAAAAAGTAAAAGATAGAGTAATTCGTCCAACTTTAGATGGTATGCAAGCAGAGGGAGCTCCTTTTGAAGGTGTACTTTTTATTGGAATTATGGTTGTGAATGGGGAACCAATTACACTAGAGTTTAATGTTCGTTTTGGAGATCCAGAGTGTGAAATACTTATGCCACTTATGACTTCAAGTGTATCAGATATGTTCTATAAGGCAGCAACAAATAGACTCTCAGATATTAATGTTGAGTTCTCTTCACAATATGCAGTGGGTGTAGTTATGGCAAGTGAAAACTACCCATATTCAAGTTCGAAACCTGCTGAAATTATTTTAGATGATGTAAAACATGAAGAGATTGCAAACAATACACATATCTCTTTTGCAGGAGTAAGTGAAGAAGATGGTATTCTCTATGCTGATGGTGGTCGTGTTTTAGTTTGTGTTGGCTTAGGTGATACAATCAAACAAGCTAGAGATAGAGCCTATTTAAGATGTGGTCAAGTACACTTTGCAGGAAAAAAACTTCGTACTGATATCGCATATCAAGCTCTTTAGGATTAAGCTGTTGAGAGAAGATATACAAGAGTTATTAAATAGGGAAGAGTTGACATTAGCACCTATAAAAAAAAGAGCAATGGCTTTTTTTATAGATGAGATGCTACTTTCTCTTTTGCTTATATTTGCTTTATGGGATTCTTTCTCTTCTGCAAAAACAGTAGAAGCTATGATTCAAGTAACAAACTCTTTTGTTTTAGAATATATGTTTATGAAGATAGTCTATCAAGCATTCTTTGTGATGCAATATGGAGCGACAATTGGAAAAATTGTAATGAAAATCCGTGTGATAGATATACAAAATTTAGCTAATCCAAATGTGTTAGTTGCTTTAAATAGAGCTATTTTCCGTGTTATAAGTGAGATGCTGTTTTACCTTGGATTTTTGTGGGGTATGTTGGACCCAAATCGTCAATCTTGGCATGATAAAACTGCAAGAACGTTGGTTGTCAATGCTTAAGTATCTTTTTCTTTTATTATTTCTTGCCACACTATCAAATGCTCAAGAGA